>CAZKUB010000069.1:0-2986 GCA_964555835.1 uncultured Thermoplasmatales archaeon | reverse complement strand
TTTAGATGTAGTTTTGCAGATGTAAGGCCAACTTCGGGTACTACTGCAAATATTGCTGTTTTAAAAGCACTTCTTAAACCAGGTGAAACTGCATGTGTTCTAGACCTTGCAAACGGTGCACATATCAGCTTTGGTAAATGGGGTGGAGCAGGTGTTCGTGGTATCAACTTGGTATCTTATCCTTTTAATGATGAAGAGATGAACATTGATGTTGACGGCGCGGTAAAACTTATTAAAAAGATCAAACCAAGAGCATGTTTAAACGGCCGTAGTGTGTTTTTGTTCCCAAGTCCTATAAAAGAATTAGCTGAGGCGGCCCATGATGTTGGCGCATATTTAGTATATGATGCAGCACATGTACTAGGACTTATTGCAGGTAAGCAGTTTCAAGATCCACTTCGCGAGGGTGCGGACCTAATGAATGGTAGTACTCATAAGACGCTTCCAGGTCCCCAAGGTGGCATGATTTTATCTGATCATAAAGCAAATACTGATGAAGATAAATCCTTTCTTAGAAAAGTAGGATTTGGTGTTTTTCCAGGTGTTACTTCTTCTTATCATCTGCATCATGTTGCGGCAAAGGCTATTGCTTTTGCAGAGCACTTAGAATTTGGAGAAGCCTATGCAAAACAGACCATTAAAAATGCTCAAGCTCTTGGACAAGCGCTTCATGAGCGTGGTTTTAAAGTATTTGGTGAAAAACTAGGTTTTACCAAATCTCATCAGATACTACTATCAATTGGGCTAGGTAAAGGAAAAGAAGCATCTAAAAAACTTGTTGATGCAGGAATTGTTACAAATATGAATACAATCCCTGGTGATAAGGATCCTTTAAATCCATCTGGCCTGCGTCTTGGAACACCTGAACTTACACGTATAGGTATGAAAGAAAACGAGATGCAAGATGTAGCAGAATTTTATAAACGTGTCCTTCTTGGCAATGAAGATACCTTAAAAGTACAAAAAAGTGTAAAAGAGTTCAGAAAGCAGTATCAAGAGCTTCATTATTGTTTTAAAGAAGGTTTTCGTGGCTATGATTACCATGAGTTAATATAAGGTTTCTTATGATAGTAGCAATTACAGGAACACCGGGTGTTGGGAAAACATCTGTTTCAAAACATCTACAGGATAAAGGTTATTTTGTAGTTGATCTACATGAGATTATATATAAATATGATTTTGTAGAAGATTTTGATAAAAAAAGGGATTCTAAAATTGTTGATATTGAAAAACTTAATCAATATGTTTCTGAAAATTTTAAGAGCAAAAAAGATTTGGTTTTTATCGAAAGTCATCTATCGCATAGTCTTGATTGTATTGACAAAGTAATCTTGTTACGTTTGCATCCTAAATATCTTAAAGAAAACCTTGAAAAAAGAGGATGGAATAAAGAGAAAATAAAAGAAAATCTAGAAGCAGAAGCCCTTGATGTTATTCTTTGTGAAGTGGTAGAAAGCTTTGCAGAGAAAGATATTTTTGAAATTGATACAACAGATAAAAACACGGAAGAGATAGGAAAACTAATAATTGAAATCGCTGATGGCGAGTTTAAAGATATAAAAAGTTATAAAATAGGAAACATTGATTGGTCTGAAGAGATTTTAAATTTGGAAAGGTTGAATTTTCATGGTCCTTGATAACCAACGAGATAACGTCGATCCGATTTTAAGTAAAATTGCAACTGTTTTTAAAAATATAAATCCAAATGTTTTAACATGGATTTCTTTGCTTTTTGCATTTATTGCAGGTTTATTTTTTTATTTTTCACACCCATCTACAGAACTTAATAATTTTTATCTTTATCTTGCAGCTTTTTTTGTCTTTTTGAATGGTTTTTTTGATGCGTTAGATGGAAAAGTAGCAAAAATTACAGGAAAAGCATCCTTACGCGGTGATTTTTTAGATCATGCTCTCGATCGTTATGCTGATGTTTTTATTGTTGGTGGTCTTGCTCTTAGCAGTTGGTGTGATCTAAGAATAGGTTTTCTTGCAATTATAGGAATGCTTCTTACAAGTTATATGGGTACTCAGTCCCAAGCAGTTGGATGTAAACGCAATTATTCAGGTTTATTAGGCCGTGCTGATCGACTTGTACTCTTGATATTTGCCCCAGTTATTCAACATATCCTGCTTAATTTCTACCCAGTTGACTTTATTTATGGTTTCACTCTGCTTGAATGCGTTCTTATTTATTTTGCAGTAATGGGAAATCTTACTGCCGTACAACGTTTTCTAAGTACCTTGGTGTGGTTTAATAAAAAATAAATAAATCTATACTTTCTGATAAGTATATTTAGTTGCATATGTATCTGCGAAAAATCTTTTTAAACCAGAGTTTTACTCTTTTAATTATACAAATGGGTTGTGATGCATATATGAAAGTCTCAAGGAAAAATGAGGATAGAATCAATTATTTGTTTGTAATGTGCATTGCTGTTTTTATGATTATATTCTGGTTTTTAATTATCCCTGCTTAAAAACTAGGTTTTTTGTATTACTCTTTTGTTATCCATTAAGATTTACTTTATGAAAAAGGCAGTTGTTATTTCTCTAAAAGATGATACATCTGAGATAATTGATTTAGCAAAAACACTTGATTACAATGTTATTAAACAGTTTATACAACATAGAGATAAACCTGATGTTAACAGCTATATAGGCCAAGGTAAACTTGATGAGATAAAAGAATACATTGAAAGTGAAGATATCTCTGTTGATTTGTTTATCGTTAATGGTATTCTTAAGCCATCTCAATGGTTTTTATTAGAAAAAAACCTTGGTACTAACGTTTTTGATCGGCTGAATCTTATCCTTAATATTTTTGAGAATAATGCTGATAGTAAAGAAGCAAGACTTCAGGTTAAACTTGCCCAACTTGAATACAAGCGTCCTTTTGTCCGTGAGATTATTCATCTTGCTCGTGCTGGTGAGCATCCTGGTTTTATGGCTGGGGGTGAATATCAAGTTGATGATTATTATGAAATGA
>CAZKUB010000068.1:0-1815 GCA_964555835.1 uncultured Thermoplasmatales archaeon | reverse complement strand
AAATTTTTATATCTATATTCTACTTTTAAAATTTGACTACAATAAAAATCAGATTAAAAAGATTAGAGGCATGATTATATATGGAAACAAGAAAAGTTCAGATTACTGGCAGGTCAACTTATGTGATAAGCCTTCCAAAGACCTGGGTAAAAAAAGTAAATATCACAAATGGTGACAGCATCGGAATGATACCTAGATCCGATGGAACGCTTCTTATAAATCCAAAGATTACAGATCGTGGAGAACAGTCAAATAGTCATCTTACTAAAAGCATAGATATAGAATCAGAGGTAATGGAAGAGTTTGTAAGAGAATTTATAGGCGTATATCTTGCTGGATATAACATAATCGAAATGAAATTTAAAAAACCTGTAACAAAAAACATGCGTCAAAGTATTAGACAAATGTCACATAGCGTTATAGGCCCTGAAATAATTGACGAAAGTATAAATAGTGTTACTGTCAAGGATTTGCTTGACGCAAGTGATTTTTCAATTGTAAAAGGCGTTAAACGCATGTTTATTATAACAAAAGGAATGTATACAGATGCGCTAAATTCATTCATCAATAAAGATTTAGAACTTGCTGATGATGTAGGTTCCCGAGATAATGATGTAGATAAACTTAACTGGCTCATAGGTAAACAATTCAACCTCATATTAAAAGATGTATTTTTTGCCGATAAAATGGGAATAAAACCTCAAGAAGCTTTAAGCTTTCTAATTACAGCTAGAAGTATAGAGCGTATTGGCGATCATGCTACACGTATAGCAGATAATGTTAAAAAAATAGGTGAAAAAACAAGTCTTGACAATAAAATCGTTGAAATTGGAAATAAAGCATTAGAAATATTTAGTGAATCGGTAAATGCAGTGTATAGAAAAGATATGAAAAATGCTCATAAATTAGTTGATAAGTCTAAAGAGTTACAGGACACCATGGAAAAAATCAAACAAGACATATTAAATCTAAAAAAAGTAAAAGTCGAAACAATAGTATCACTTATTTATATCTTAGATAGCTTAGATCGTACTCGGGGTTACGCAGAGGATATAGCCGAAACCGCGATTAATCATTGTTTTGTTGTTTAACTAGGATTTAAAAACATTTGTTCTTCTTTTTTATCTTTTTGTTTTTTGTTTTGAATACGATAAAAAGTTAAAATTGAAAAAGACAAAACAATTATTCCGAGAAACAAAAGTGTAGCCCAGTCAAAAAATATATCAAACATTGCAGGAGAATAGTATGAATCAGGTTCAAATACCCCCTGATAAATCATTCTCGAGCCATGACCTATCATAATACAAACAGATAAGAAAAAAACGATAAACAATAGATATTTTTTATTTTTAATATTTTGACAAAATAATTTCGCATTCATCATCCCACCTCTAAATATTTTATATAGCACTATATAATCTATTTTTTTCTATATAAGTATTTAGGTTTTATGAAATAAAATCAACAAAAAAAAGCGTTTATTTTGAGATATTTGCAAGCTTTTTGTTTATCTGCTTGATGTTATATTTTGAAAAATCACCGGTTCTATAAATTTTTAACAGGCATTGGAATTGCTCTTCGTGTTTTTTTGACCAATTGTCATCAAAGCGTTTTGATTCCATTTCGATTATTTTGTTTTCCATCCAGGTTTCTTTGACCATAGTTGTATGTTTCCTTTAATTTTTTAAGATTTTAATTTTGTTTTCTGTATTTGATGGTTTTCTGACGGGAGAGTACTACTCTCCCTTGAAACCATTCATGCTTCTATTGCTTTAAAATGTATTATTTTGTGAAATCATTAAAAGATTGTCAAAA
>CAZKUB010000067.1:0-2748 GCA_964555835.1 uncultured Thermoplasmatales archaeon | reverse complement strand
ATCAAATAACAGTGGCAAGGTGATGCAGTGGTCCATCCCCACACTTGGCGGGCTGGGTTCCCGAAAGTCGTGACAGACCGCGCATATTCCTGATCAATGCAACTCGCTGATTTTTAATTTTAAAAGTAAGTTTTTACAGCAAATTCATATTGGTCGATAAAAATATCCTTAACAATTGAGATGTTGTTTTGCTCATAGAAGAGCAACATAGCTTTTTTGTAATCAATAGAATCGACCGTTCTAAAAGATAAGGGACAATGTTTCTCATTTATTAACAATGCATTACTAACGATTCTTGCTGTTCTTTTATTTCCATCCATAAAAGGTTGGATATAGGAGATTAGAACCAGAGTCAATAATGCTTTCTCAAATATGCTCTTCTTGTTGTTGATTAATATGCAAGAACTTTTCAGTGCTTCAGATATTTGAAATTCATTGTCTAACGGACGATAGTTTGTACCTGAAATACCAACACGTCTTTTCCTTAAATTTCTTTCAACAGCCAACTCTTTAGTTAAGATACTATGAATATCTTCAATTTTTGATACAGCTAAAGGGGTCAGGTAATCAGGGTTTTCGATAATAAAATCGAGCGCATCTTTATGGTTTAAAAGCATTATAGCTTCTTCCTTGGTTTTACCTGAGGCTGTTTCTCTTTCCCTTAACAGACGTTCCGTTTCTAATAGTGAATAGGTATTTCCTTCTATTTGTGATGACTTCCAACTTAAATCGATAGCCAGTCTTTCAAATTCTATCTTATATTCATTATCTGTTAGTTGTGAGATATTCTTTTTGAAAATTTGTTGAAGATCATTTAGCTTTGATAATTCATTATCTGTAAAAACGCTGTGCTTTGATAAAACGTCTGTTATAATGGAGAGATTGAAATTTTTCTTAATCTCACGTTCGTCAATTTCTTTTTCATAGTAACGTTCAAGGTCAATTGGTTGTATTACTTCATAAGTTGGAGAAATAAAATACTTTGTTCCTTTTCCTTTTCCTTTAGATGAAATGTAATTTTCTGATATTAGTTTTGTTATAATCCTTTTAAGGGTGGCATAACTAACAGAAATATTTGTTCCATCAAAGATTTCTTTTGAAGAACACGTTTTTGCTTTTTTTACAAAATCAATAATAATTTGTTCTCTTGCTACCATGATATATTTCTTATGGCTCACGAAGATAGTATTTTTAGCTCAAACAGCTGCAATTTCGAGCTAAATGTTTTGTTTAAATGAGCTACAACCATTATTTACAAGCAATATAGCGTCTATTTCCACTATATGCCTATCTGTCATCACCATCATTCTACAGTGATTAATTCGCGTAGAACTATGAAAAAAAACAGCACAGCATTAATCAATATTCCCTGATTAGGAATTGTCCTTGCAATACCTTTCAGCTCAGCTAATGCAGCAGTCGATTTGTTCGTTCGTCTTGTAATTTCACAATGGTTTCCACTTTTTCTCTCAGAGGAGGAAGTTTTTCAAGCTTATAATGTGGTGCATTTTGTCCCATATTCTTTTTATTTGTACCAAAAACACAAATTATGGTACAATAATCTACATCTTGCAGTGTTTTTTTTGCATTCTGACTAACGGTTTGCAGATTGGCGATGGGCGGGCTTTTCAGCACAAAGGTTTGTTCGGAGGACTGAACTTTCGGCTACCGCAAAACTGTCAAGCGGAGACGAAACCCCGCCTATTGCCAATGTGCTGTTATAGCCAGTTATTTTTTCTTTAGCGTCCATCTGATTAAAAATGTCATGATTGTTAATGGTAAAAAAATCATTGTCAGCTCAAACAGTCCAGCCCCAAAACCTGCAAGCCCGTTTTTAGCTTCTAAATATGTTGTTGAGTTAACAGTCAGTGAAAAGCTGCGAATTCTACGGTCTGACTGATTGAGATATTTCTCGTCTTGTCGTGCTATGTGGAGCCTTATTTTGTCTCCAGGAATAGTCTTTCGATAAAAGTCTTTAGTGTCGTATGGGAAATAGCTTACTTGGAATTTGCAAGGATACTCATTAAGATAAATGTGATATGTCGAGTCTTGCTCTGTCTTTTTTATTTTTTTGAAGTAAACTAATTCTTGGGAAATATGTCTGCATGTTCCATTTATTTCAACAAGGTCGTTTTGGTTGTTTACAGATGGTCTGTCGAGATATAAATAAAATCCAACAATAGCCACGCAAAAAAGGAAGAAAATTAAATTTCCATATTTTGAGTTCCATATTTTCTTCAACGTGTCGGTCATTTATAATTGGCTATAACGAGTATATATACGCATTGCGTCTATTTCCATTTTATGCCTATCTGCTATCACAATCATTTTTCAGTGATTATCACCCTGTAAAATTATGAATAAAAACTGAACACCTATGCCTCAACCGGATCTTTTCTACTTGATTTATACTTTGAATTGGCTACATAGTGTTTGTCTATAATGTCCGATTTCTGCGTTATACTTGTTTTGAAAACAGTCATCCCGAAGTTCCGGGACTCCTTGATTTTCATAACTGCGCAAGCCTTGAACTCGAACATTATAGTCCAAACACCAGACTTTATGGACAGACTCTACATAGTCATGGCGATAAATTTCCCATTTCGTCATACAGACAACTGCAACGTTGCAGCGGTGGTATGCTATGCATGCCCGCCAACCGATTTCACAATGCCGCCTTTCACCTCTTTGATGGTCTGCACATAGAAAAAGGCAGTGGGGTCAACAGCTGATATGGCTTGCTCATGG
>CAZKUB010000066.1:0-3401 GCA_964555835.1 uncultured Thermoplasmatales archaeon | reverse complement strand
TGCTTTCACACCCATATACATTGGACAAAGCGCTGCATGTTCTCTACTACTTCCTTGACCATATGAGAGTCCTGCAACGATTATGTTGTCTTTTCCAGTTTCTTTAATTTTATTAGCTCTGTCGTGAAATGTTGGGTTTACTACTTCAAATAAAAACTCTGAGTATTTTGGTACATTACTTCTGTATTTCATTTTTGAGCCAGCAGGTATTATATGATCCGTTGTGATTTTATCTTCAACTTTAAGTGTTACTTCTCCCGATATTGTTTCTTTTAATGGTTCTGCTGATGGAGGGTCTCCTATGTTTGGTCCTCGGTATATCTCTGTTTTTTTTGCATCTTTTGGGAAGATAAACATGCTATCGTCTATCAAAAATTCTTTTGGCATTTTAACATTCGGATATTTTATACCCATATTTTCTAAATCACGTGGATCTGTGAATTTACCAGTAAGTATTGCAGCGGCAGCAGTTTCTGGGCTTACTAGATACGCATTTGCGCTTTTCGTTCCAGATCGCCCTAAAAAGTTACGATTACTTGTTCGCAGTGTTACAGAGTCTGTTTTTGGAGATTGACTGTTTCCAATACAAAAGCCACATGCAGATTCAGCAAGACGAGCACCAGCGTTTATAAGGCTTTGAAGACCACTGTCTTTTGCAATGTTTTGAATGACTTGTCTGGAGCCAGGTGCTACTACAAAACTAACATTCGGATGTGCTGTTTTTCCTTCAACTATTTTTGCAACAGTCATAAGGTCCTTGTATGATGAGTTGGTACAACTTCCTACACAGACCTGATCTACATCCATTCCTTTAAGATCTACTACTTTTGAAATATTTCCAGGGCTGTGGGGTGTTGCAGCCATCGGCTCTATTTCACTAAGGTTAATTTCTACAACTTCGTCATATTCTGCATCAGGATCTGGGCTAAGCTCTATCCAGTCTTCCTCTCGTCCTTGTGCTTTTAAAAATTCTTTTGTGACTTCGTCACTTGGAAAAATACTAGTTGTAACCCCACACTCGGCACCCATGTTTGTAATTGTTGCACGAGCAGGTACATTTAGTGTTTTTACACCGGGTCCTACATATTCAAATACTTTTCCGACATTTCCCTTTGTTGTAAATTTTTCAAGTACTTTGAGAATAACATCTTTTGCAGAAACCCAAGGTTTGAGTTGTCCTGTGAGATTTATTTTAACGACTTTTGGATAGGTAAGATAAAAAGGACCACCAGCCATCGCAACAGCCACATCAAGACCTCCTGCACCTATTGCAATCATTCCGATTCCGCCACCTGTAGGTGTGTGTGAATCAGAGCCGAGTAGTGTTTTTCCAGGTCTTCCAAAACGCTCTAGGTGTACCTGATGGCATATACCGTTTCCTGCACGAGAATATACTATTCCATATTTTGCAGCAATACTCTGCAGGTATTTATGGTCATCAGCATTTTCAAAACCAATTTGAACTGTGTTATGGTCAACATAACTTACTGATAACTCTGTTTTTACTTTTGGTACTTTCATTGCTTCGAATTGCAGATAAGCCATTGTGCCTGTAGCGTCCTGTGTAAGGGTTTGATCTATTTTTATTCCTATTTCTTTTCCTTTTTCAGCTTTTCCTTCTACAATATGCTTTTTTAGAATTTTTTCAGTTAATGTTACCCCCATATCAAAACCTCTTGTATGCTTTTATTAAAGCTTTTTTCGTTGAATAATTAATACTCTAATAAATCTTTTGCATTATCCCTTTGAAAATAAAAAAACAAAGTTTTTACAATATTGTATATTATATTTTAAGAAAATGAGCTTTTTAATACTTCCATTGATTTTGTTTATTATTTTGAGAAACTTATTCGTTGATATTTTATATTTTAAAGTTTTGCAAAAAACCTGTTTATAAGAAAGATAGTAATATACAGCGATATAAAAAATGAGTAACTAAAAAGCCCTAAATAAATATGGAGAAAACCATACAAAAAATACTTATACCTGACTGGTATTTGCGCACCGCGGTTAAGGGCAAATATTACAACCTTAATTTAAGCCTTAAAAAGGGGCTTTTATAAAAGAAAATTAAGAAGTTAAGGAGTGAAAAAAAGACATGACTGAAAAAGAAACAGTTACGGTTTTAAAACCTAACCCTGATTTTAGCTCTAAAGCATATATCAAAAATATGGATGAATATAAAAAAATGTATGAAAAATCCATAAATGACCCTGAAGGATTTTGGGGGAAACTTGCAGAGGAGCACGTAAGCTGGTATCAAAAATGGAATAAAATAAGAAACTATGATTTTAAGAAAGGAAAAATTAGATGGTTTGAAGGTGCAAAACTAAATGTTACATATAATTGTCTTGACCGTCATGTAAAAGAAGGCCGTGGTGATCAAACAGCGATTATATGGGAAGGAAACGAACCAACTCAGGATAAAACATTCACATACAAAGAACTTCTTGATGAAGTACAAAAATTTGCAAATGTACTAAAATCAAAGGGTATTAAAAAAGGAGACCGTGTTTGTATATACCTTCAGATGGTGCCTGAGCTAGCAGTAAGTATGCTTGCATGTGCTCGTATCGGTGCAATACACAGTATTGTCTTTGGAGGTTTTTCAGCAGACTCATTAAGAGACAGAATAAACGATTCCGAGTGTAAACTTCTTATCACCCAGGATGAAGGTGTTCGTGGTGCAAAACCACTTCCAATGAAAACTACAACAGACAAGGCTGTAAAAGATACACCAAGCATTGAGTCAGTAATCGTTGTAAAAAGAATCGGCTCAAAAGTAGAAATGAACGATAAAGATTGCTGGTGGCATGAAGAAATGGAAAATGCAGAGCCAAACTGCCCACCAGAACAAATGGATGCAGAAGACCCATTATTTATACTTTACACATCCGGCTCAACTGGAAAACCAAAAGGAGTACTGCACACAACAGGCGGATATCTAGTATATACCTCAGTAACATTCAAATACATTTTTGATTACCACCCTGGCGATATTTACTGGTGTACCGCAGATATCGGTTGGATTACAGGTCATTCATACATTATATATGGACCACTTTGTAACGGGGCAATTACTATGATGTATGAAGGTGTTCCAAACTATCCTGACTGGGGACGCTTTTGGGCTATTTGTGAAAAACATAAAGTGGACAGTTTTTACACTGCACCAACTGCACTTCGTGCACTTATGAGAGAAGGTGATGAGTGGGTTAAAAAACATGATGTATCAAGTCTAAAACTTCTTGGAACAGTCGGTGAGCCAATTAAATCAGCAGAGTGGAACTGGTGTTATAAACTCGTTGGTGGAGGGCGCTGTCCAATAGTTGATACATGGTGGCAAACTGAAACAGGTGGAATTCTAATCACTCCAATCCCCGGTGCAACACCATTAAAAC
>CAZKUB010000065.1:0-7613 GCA_964555835.1 uncultured Thermoplasmatales archaeon | reverse complement strand
GTTGATACATGGTGGCAAACTGAAACAGGTGGAATTCTAATCACTCCAATCCCCGGTGCAACACCATTAAAACCAGGTAGTGCAACATTTCCATTCTTTGGAATAGAGCCCGCACTTCTTGATGATTCAGGAAACGAAATCAAAGGAAATGGAGTATCCGGAAACCTTGTAATAAAATCAGCATGGCCGGGTCTTATGAGAACGGTATATGGTGATCATGAAAGATTTAAAAAGACTTATTTTTCGATGTACCCCGGATATTTCTTCACAGGTGATGGCTGTCTCAGAGATGAAGAGGGATACTACTGGATTACAGGTCGTGTTGATGACGTCATGAATGTTTCAGGTCACAGAATAGGTACTGCAGAGGTAGAAGGTGCCCTTGGAAAACATCCCAAGGTTGCAGAAGCGGCAGTAGTAGGATTCCCACATGATATTAAAGGGCAGGGGATTTATGCATATGTAACTCTTAAATCGGGTGAAAGTGTTGATGAAAATCTTACAAAAGAGTTAATACATACAGTAAGACAAGAAATAGGTCCGATTGCATCTCCTGATAAAATACAATATGCTGAAGGTCTTCCGAAGACTCGCTCTGGAAAAATCATGAGACGTATCCTACGTAAAATCGCTGATGGAAAAATCGATGAGTTAGGGGATACAAGTACTCTTGCAGACCCAAGCGTCGTAAATACATTGGTAGAAAACCGGCAGTAAAGCTTACTGCCACAAACTCTTTTTTTATTTTTTAAAAAATCTTTATCATCTAGAAGTTAATTGCGTTTTTGTAATAATGAATTATGAATGTTTTATGAGCGGCGTAAGTAAGCTAATCTGCAAAGAATTAATACAGTCTCTTCAAGATATAATGAATGAGTTTAAAAAAGAATTACAAAAATATATATTTGTATATACTTATAATGCTGATGGCACAGGTGCTCTTGATTTGGTTGTTGTAATGGACAGCCACAGGGGTTCAATTTATAAGGATACAACAAGATTTTGAATATTGGAGTTGATAAAAATAGAAATAGATTACAAAGAAGTTTCAACAGTTATCAAAGACTTCATTAAAACATATGTTAAAAACTCAGGATGCAAAGGCATAGTGTTAGGTCTTTCTGGAGGAATTGATTCAGCAGTAACTGCGGTTTTATGCAAACAAGCACTTGGAAAAAACAAAACACTATGTTTATTTTTACCAGAAGAAGCAACACCTGAATCGGATCTAAAACATCAAAAACTTATTATTGAAAAATATGGATTTCTCTCAAAAACTATAGACATCAATTCTGTAGTAAAACAACTATCAAATATCTCTGCTATACCTCCCAATAAAATCGCACGTGGGAATATAACGGCCCGTATACGTATGATTATTCTATTTGAATATGCATATATGAATAAAAGCATTGTATGTGGTACTTCAAATAAATCTGAAATATTACTGGGATACTTTACAAAATATGGTGATGGCGGTGTTGATATAATGCCAATTGGAGATCTTTACAAAACTCAGATTTACAAGCTTGCCAGATTTTTAAAAATACCTGAAGAAATCATTAACAAACCACCAACTGCGGGTCTTATCAAAGGTCAAACTGATGAAAAAGAATTAGGTTTAAGTTATAAAAAAATTGATAAGATTCTAGCGGGTCTTGAACAAAAACGATCACTTAATTATATTGCCAAAATCTCAAATGCCCCTCTATCCGATGTTAATCGAATAAAACAGATGCGCATTGTAACTCAACATAAAAGACGACTGTCATTAATTCCAAAAATAGGACTGCGAACACCTGGTTTTGATTGGCGAAGCCCAACACAAGAAGGATAATAATCTAACAATTTTCTATTATTAAACTCTGATAGGGTGATAATTTTGCAAGAGCAACTTTCTATTCAAAGGTGATATAGCACTAACATAATAACTCAAAAGTACACTCTGTGACACACCTGTTTCTTTTACATTTTTAATATTAGATACCTGCAGTTCAACAGTATCTTCCATATATAAGTCGCCGTTAATAAAACTGATATTACGATAGTTACATCCTTTTTTACAATCAGCTGTTTGTACAAAAAGAGTAGAATGTTGGCTACAATTAATGGGAAAATCATAATATCTAGTTTCATCACCATCAAACACTCGATTACGATGAGTATGACCGGCAAGCACCAGTTCTACATCATATGATTCACATAGTGAAATAAAAGTTTCTCTGTTGCGTGCAAGTACTGATTCCATTTGTCCTTGTTCATTTCGATCGTTTACTGCAGGATGATGCATTAACACTATTTTATGCTGAGAAATACACTGTTGTAGCATTTCGTCAAGCCACTGAATATCCTCATCATAAAGACCATCACCAAGGATATCAAACCACTTTGTAGGCTCTGCATAATAATTGGGACCAGAATCCATAAAGAATAAACAAAGATCGTTATGCGTTACCACATATCTATCAAATTCAGTGATAAATTGATGATAATTATTTAGATTCCTATTAAAATTATAATCATGATTCCCTGAGGTCATGTATACTGGAATCGTGTAATTTTCATCGGCATAGAACTGATCATTATTTTGATACAAACAATCAACAAGTGCCATATAATTGAGTGCCCCCGACGGTCTACTCCCACCCCATTCAACTAAATCTCCTGTAATTACAATAAAATCTGGACTTTCTGGGAAAGAAACGACTTCTTCTATTAATGTTTTAAAAATTGTTGTAGTTACTTCCCCAGGATCATAAATCTTATGCATAATATGAGTGTCTGTAATATGTACAAAATAAAAATCATCATTAGACCTTTTATGCAACTGCTGAGACGAAGGATTACCTACCTCCAGCAGAGCATTTGATTGATTATGAATTTCACCTATACCAAAACTTGCTGAAACAAGCAATAGACAAAACAAAAATAAAATAATATGATATTTTAGTTTATACATTAATGATACAATATATCATTAAAACATAAAGCTTTTGCCTGTAAGTTTTTCATATGCTTCTTGGTATTTATTCTGAGTTTCAGCTACTACTTCATCCGGGAGATGTGGCGGATTACTATTTTTATCCCAATCTGTTGTTGCTAAGTAATCCCGAACATATTGCTTATCAAAACTCGGTTGACTCTTCCCAGGCGTATAAAGATCTGCAGGCCAAAAACGGCTGGAATCAGGAGTAAGAACTTCATCTACAAGAATAATCTTATCATCTACTTTTCCAAATTCAAACTTGGTATCAGCAATAATTATACCTTTTCTACGAGCGTATTCTGCGCCTTCTTTATACAGCTTGAGAGAAAGATTTTTTAACTTTTCAGCATCCTCTTCGCCTATAATTTTTTTCATTTCTTCATAAGAAATATTGATATCATGACCTGTATCTGCTTTTGTAGAAGGTGTGAATAAAGGCTCGTCAAATTTATCTGATTCCTTTAAACCAGGAGGTAATTTTATTCCACAAACAGTTCCATCTTTTTTATATGATTTCCATGCAGAGCCAGAGATATAACCACGAACGATACATTCAATTGGAAAAACCTCTGCTTTTTTGACAAGCATACTACGTCCTTTCAACGTATTTTCATATCGTTTTAAATCATCTGGGAAATCTTTTACATCAGCACTTACCATATGGCTTGGTACAGTATCTTTAAAGTAGTCAAACCAGAATTTCGAAATCTGAGTAAGGCATACTCCTTTGTTTGGTATTGCTTCATGAAGTACAAAATCAAATGCACTAATTCTATCAGTTACAACAAGTAAAAGCTCATTGTTTGTTTCATAAACATCACGTACTTTTCCTTTCTTAAAAACCTTAATTGGTAAATCTGTTTGAGTTACTACGGCCATAATCTTTTTCCCCCTATTTATTTTATAATATTTTTGCACCTTTTTCAACATTTTTATCAGATACTACATCTGCTTTTTCAGCATGCAATACTTTTTTATTATAAGTAGCTTTTCCTTCATCTCCAATTATGAGTTTTATTTTTTTGAAATCCTCAAATTCTAAAACATTCGAAGGATTTTTTTTAATACCATCTACTGTTACTTCAGAACCTGGTTGTGAATCACCCGGGTCAAGTAGAGATACAACACCATTATTATCCTCTGCTGCAAGAAGCATACCATTTGATGTGACACCGCGTATATTTGCAGGTTTTAAATTTACAACAACTACGATTTTTTTACCTTTAAGCTCGGCAACAGTATAATAAGGCTTCATACCTGCAACGATTACTCTTTTTCCAAGTTTGCCAAGGTCAACATGAAGCATATATAATTTATCTGCTTTAGGATGATCCTTTGCATCTAAGATTTTTGCAACTCTTAAATCAACTTTTGAAAAAGGATCATCTTCTTCAATAAAGTCTTTTAAATCAAGTTTTTTAAATAAAGGCTGTGGTTTTTCAATTTTAAAACCAATGTTAATTTCGTCTAAGGCATTATTCCATAAAGCATTTTCAATTGGTTCATTTTCACCTATCATATTCCAAACTTTTTTTGATGAAAACGGTAGATACGGCTGCATAAACATAGATAGTGCTTTGACAATTTTCAGGCATATATGAAGCGCTGATGCACACCTTTCTTTATCTTCTTTAACAAGGAACCACGGTTGTTTTTTATCAAAGTATACATTTCCAAACTGTGCAAGAGACATTACAGCTCTAAGTCCTTTTTTAAACTCACACTTTTTGATAGATTCCGATACTTCTTCTGATGTTTCTTTTATTTTTTTTAAAGCGTCTTCATCGAATTTATCAACTTTCCCAAGCTTTGGTATCTCTCCAAAATTCTTCTGTGCAAATGTTATTACACGATGAATAAAATTACCATAAGTACCAACTAACTCGTCATTGTTTTTTGCAACAAAATCATCCCAGAGCCAGTTTGTATCTTTATTCTCTGGCATATTAATAGACAGATAGTAACGAACGGAATCAACGTCTAGATTTTTTATAATATCTGGTACCCATACAGCAATTCCTCTACTCTTTGAGAATTGCTCCCCGTTAAGTCTCAAATATTCATTTGCAGGAATATCATAAGGTAAACCTAAAGCTTTGTCATAACCCATTAAAATCGATGGCCATATTATGCTGTGAAACGGGATGTTGTCTTTTGCCAAAAAGTAATAATGTTTTGCTTCAGGGTCTTTCCACCAGTACTCCCATTTATCTGGATCAGAAGTTTTATTAGCCCATTCTTTACTTGCTGAAAGATATCCTATTACTGCTTCAAACCAGACATAAATTCTTTTATCTTCAAAACCTTTAATTGGTACAGGAATCCCCCATGAGATATCCCTTGTTATTGCTCTATCTTTAAGCCCGTTTCTAAGCCAGTTTTCTGTAAATTTTTTAACACTTGCTTTCCAATGGTTTTTATCTTTCATCCAGTTTAAAAGATTTTTTTCAAACTTTGAAAGAGCTAAAAAGAAATGCTCACTAGTCTTTATCTCTGGAATACTTCCACAGATTTTACATTTGACATTTTCTAAATCTTGCGGGTCAAGCAGCTTTCCACACTCATCACATTGATCTCCACGAGCATTTTCATTTTTACAAAAAGGACAATTTCCTTCAATATATCTATCTGGCAAAAACCTTTTGCAATCATTACAATGAAATGACTCTACTTCTTTTTTATAGATATATCCTTTATTGCAAAGTGTTTTGAAAATATCTTGAACAACTTCTTTATGATTTTTTGTTGTAGTTCTTGTAAATAAATCAAAAGAAATTCCAAACTGATTCATATTCTCAGTATGTTCTTTATTGAATCTATCAACTATATCTTGAGGAGTAGTGTTCTCTTTATCTGCAGTTATAGTCACGGGTGTACCATGTTCGTCGCTACCTGAAACCATGAGTACATCGTTTCCAATCATCCTATTGAATCTTGCAAAGATATCTGCAGGCAAATAACAACCTGCTATATGGCCAAGATGAAGTGAGCCATTAGCATAAGGCCATGCAACACCTATGTATATTTTTTCTCTCATGTATAACTCTTAAAGCCAGTATACAAGCACAACATTTAAATATGGCGCAACACTCATATATAATAGCATATTGTTAGTAAATATGCAAAGTGAAAAATAGCACCAAAGAGGATTTATTGGTGCATTAATCAATTAAGATTAATAAGGCTTAACCGCATCATGATTACTTAAATTAAATTCATAAGCAAACTGATGATAAGTGGAGTAACCACCTATTATTTGCTAATAAAAAGCGGATAAAGGTGCTATTTTTCAAAAAAAAATAAAAAGGTGATATAAAAATGGTAGTAATTGATCCTGCAACAACTAAATATTTAATTAAGGCTCATATAAAGGCTGATGGAATCGTTGAAAAATCTGATGTGGTCGGTGCGATATTTGGACAAACTGAAGGTTTACTTGGTGATGAATTAGATCTTCGAGAACTTCAAAGATCGGCACGCGTTGGAAGAATAGAAGTAGAACTTGACTCAAAAAATGGTAAAAGCGAAGGACTAATTACGCTTCCAACCTCACTTGACAAGGTTGAAACAGTAATAATTGCAGCAGCCTTTGAAAGCATCGATCGTGTTGGTCCATGTAAAGCAAAGATCACTGCAAATGAAGTTGAAGACGTTAGAGTGCTTCGCAGAAAACAAGTGATAGAACGTGCAAAAGAACTTCTGAACAAAGTAATGGAAGAAGGAAAAATAGAAGGCGAAAGCATTGCAGATAATGTTCGTCAAGCGGTACAAGTAGAAGAGATAACAAGTTACGGTCCTGATCACTGTCCCGCAGGTCCCAATGTAGATAAAAGCGATGCTATAATATTAGTAGAAGGTAGAAGAGATGTCTTAAACCTTTTAAAATACGGAATAAAAAACGTAATAGCTGTTGGTGGAACAAACATTCCAAAAACTGTAACAGAACTTACAAAAGAGAGAATAACAACTGCTTTTGTCGATGGTGATCGTGGTGGAGAGTTAATTTTAAAAGAACTTTTACAGACGGCAGATGTTGATTTTGTAGCTCGTGCACCTCAAACTCGTGAAGTCGAAGAAATTCCACAAAAGCTTATCATGAAAGCTTTGAAAAATAAGATACCTGCTGAGCAGTATGCTGAAATGTATGATATCAAGTTTGACAAAAAAGATAAAACAGGACATGTAAAACAGATACAACCTGAACAATCATATATTGGTAAAAAAGATAAAAAAGAGGAAAAGAGCAAAGAACATGAGCTGAAGGAAGATGATAAAGCTGAAAAAGAAAAAAATGATAAAAAACATAAACCTTCACAATATAAAATTACTGAGGAGCAAAAAAAGAAATACAGTAAGATACTAAAGGATATATCTGGAAGTTTAAAGGCTGTTTTATTTGACACAAATAATAAAGAACTCAAGAAGATACCTGTCCGTGAGCTTACGGACTCATTGAAGAGAATTGATAACATTTCAACTGTTGTTTTTGATGGTATTATAACACAAAGGCTTTTGGATATTGCAAACAATAAAAATGTTAAAGAAATCATTGGTATTAAACTGGGAAATGTTGTTAAAAAACCAGCTTCTGTGAGAGTTTTAACAAAAAAGGATTTAGAATAATTCT
>CAZKUB010000064.1:0-3869 GCA_964555835.1 uncultured Thermoplasmatales archaeon | reverse complement strand
TATAACTACCAGCCTTTGTGTAGATATGTGTTGGATGCCGTTGATAACTAATGTTTCCATCACCAAAATCCCAAGAGCGATTTACAATAACCGCACCATCGCCAGAAAAACTTCTATCCTGAAAATAAACAGATTCGTAAACATTCCCAACATTAGGCGACCAAGTAAAATCAGCAATAGGATACTCAGATGGTGGAATTAATACAGGGCCCGTGCCCTCATCGGCTATAACAGAAGAAAAAACAGTTATAACTAAACTAAACACCAAAGCATATATAATCAAACATCTACCAATATTCATTCATCTCACCTATATCTTTTCCTTACACACCAATTTACTAAATCAAACCTACAAGTTATACTTTTCACGATGATTGTATATAAAGATTTTGTGTTATAATTACAAAATGAAATAAGAGCAAAACCATTAAAATATTATGACAATATAATTTAAATATTAAAAGTGCATACAGCGTTACCCTACGGATAACAGGTGAACAACTTGGGTAAAGGAATAAACGCAGCAAGAAAACTTAAAAAATCCAGAAAAAAACAACTCTGGAATGATCGTTACTACAAAAAACGAGTCCTTCATTTAAAGGAAAAAGCAGATCCTTTAGAAGGCACAGCGCAAGCCAGAGGGATAGTAGTTGAAAAAGTAGGAATAGAAGCAAAACAGCCGAATTCTGCAATTCGTAAATGTGTAAAAGTACAACTTATAAAAAATGGTAGACAGATAACTGCTTTTGCACCGGGAAACAATGCTATCAGTTTTATCGATGAGCACGATGAAGTAATGGTCGAAGGAATAGGCGGACGTATGGGACGTTCATACGGCGATATCCCGGGTGTTCGTTTTAAAGTAATAAAAGTAAATGATGTAAGCCTTGATCAAATGATAAAAGGTAAAATAGAGAAGGCAATGAGACGATAAATATGACTGAGAAAAAAACAAATAAAACTGAGATGAGTTTCTTCCCGGTACTTTCAAAATATAAAATGGCTGATGTTAAAATAGAGGATCAAGGGCTAGCCCGCTATATGAATATCGAAGTTGAAAACATATACCTGGGAGGAATTTATAACAATAAACTATTTGCAAAATCCAAGATACCAATCGTTGAACGCTTAGTAAATAACATGATGAAAACAGAAACCTATAACGGCAAAAAAACAAAAGCATACAAAGTAGTACGTGAAGCATTTGAAATAATTGATAAAAAAACAAAGCAAAACCCTATGCAGGTTTTAATAGATGCAATTCAAAACTCTGCTCCAAAAGAAGAAACTACACGTCTGCGTTTTGGTGGAATAAATGTTCCTAAAGCAGTAGATGTAGCACCACAAAGAAGATTAGATATAGCACTTAGAAACATCTCACAAGGGGCAGTAAATGCAACATATAAAAACAAAAAAAGTATAGTAGATTGCCTTGCTGACGAAATAATAAAAGCAAGTAAAAATGATGTAGCTTCTTTTGCTGTAGCCAAGAAAAATGATGTAGAACGTATTGCAAAATCTGCTAGATAAAAGTTTAAAATTGATAGTTATAACTTATTAAAATCAAATAACCCTATAGGAGTGTAAAAAATGGGACGAAAAGAAGAAAACATTGCAAAAGCAAAAGATTTAATGAATAAACTAGATAAAATCAGAAACATTGGTATTGCCGCTCATATTGACCATGGCAAAACAACTTTTTCAGATAATCTACTTGCAGGTTGCGGTATGATGAGCGAAGAACTTGCAGGTAAACAACTTGTACTTGATTATGAGGGTCAAGAGCAAGACCGTGGTATCACAATTAATACAGCGTCAGCCTCAATGGTACATACTTTCGAAGGAAAAGATTACCTGATTAACCTTTTAGATACACCCGGTCACGTAGACTTTGGCGGTGACGTCACCCGTGCAATGCGTGCGGTTGACGGTGCAATAGTTCTAGTATGCGCAGTAGAAGGTGCAATGCCTCAAACAGAAACAGTCATACGCCAGGCAATGAGGGAAAAAGTACAACCAGTATTATTCATTAATAAAGTCGATCGCCTCATAAACGAACTTAAATTAAACCCTGAAGAAATGCAGCAGAGATTTGCAAAGATAATTACAAAATACAACCAGCTTTTAAATAAGGTATTACCTGAAGAATTCAAAGGAAAATGGGCTGCAAAAGCAGAAGATGGAACAGTTGCATTTGGCTCTGCTTTTAACAACTGGGCAATTTCAGTACCTTATATGAAAGAAACAGGCCTGACATTCAAAGATATCTATGAGCATTGTAACAAAAACGATCAAAAAACCCTTGCAAAAAAAGCACCAATTCACCAAGTAGTCCTTGACATGGTTATAGATCATCTTCCCTCTCCCGCCGTAGCACAAAAATATAGAATTCCTCATATTTGGAGAGGAGATCCTGAAAGCAAGCTTGGAAAAAGCATGATAGAATGCAAAGAGGATGGCCCATTAGCACTTATGATTACAAAGATCATACTCGACCCACATGCCGGAGAAATCGCAATAGGACGTATGTATAGTGGTAAAATCCAACGAGGACAAGAGGTCTATGTTGTCGGTATGCCTAACAAAAATCGTGTTCAACAAGTAAATGTTATGGTTGCAATAGATAGAATTCCTGTCGAATATGTTTCAGCTGGAAACATTGCTGCTGTAACAGGTATAAGAGATGCAATTGCAGGGGCCACAGTTACAGCAGATACTGATTCTGAGCCTTTCGAAAAAATCGTTCATGTATCTGAACCAGTGGTTACTGTTGCTGTTGAAGCAAAAAACATGAAAGATTTACCCAAACTCATTGAGGTTTTGCGTTCTATTTCAAAAGCAGACCCAAGCATCCAAGTAAATATCAACCAGGAAACCGGTGAAAACTTGATGAGCGGAATGGGAGAACTGCATTTAGAAATCACAGAATACAGAATCAGAAATGATCATGGACTTGACATAGTCTGCTCAGAGCCAATTGTTGTATATCGTGAATCAGTTGGAAAGAAAAGCCCACAGAAATTCGAAGGTAAATCACCAAACAAACACAATAGATTCTACATAGAGGTAGAACCCCTTCCAGAAAACATAATAACTTCTCTTAAAAACAATGAAATCCCGGAAAACGTAAAAAAATTTAAAAACGAAGTAGCAAAAAAATTACAGGAACTAGGACTAAGCAAAGAAGAAGCAAAAGGCGTATTTGGAGTCTATGGACAGAACATGATCGCAGATGTAACAAAAGGAATTCAATATCTACATGAGACAAGAGAACTTATAAAAGAGGCATTTGATGAAGTCATGAAAAGCGGACCTACCGCAAACGAGCCTTGCCAAGGAGTATTTGTAAAACTTGTAGATGCAAAACTTCATGAAGATGCAATACACCGTGGACCCGCGCAAGTAATTCCTGCTGCAAGAAACGCAATATATGGCTCTATAACAATATCTGATCCAATACTTCTTGAACCAATGCAGAAAGTATTTATCAGCACTCCACAAGAGATAATGGGGGATGCAAGCCGTGAGCTAAACCAAAGGCGAGCAGAAGTAAAAGACATGATCTCAGAAGGGGACAGCGTAAATATCGATTCAAAAGCACCGGTCGCCGAAATGTTTGGATTTGCAAGCGCAATTAGAAGCGCAACTGGTGGTAGAGTACTTTGGAATACTGAAAACCTAGGTTTTGAGCCAATGCCAAAACATTTACAAGACGAAGTTATAACACAGATAAGAGAAAGAAAAGGATTAAAGCCAGAGCCGTATCCAGCTAGTTATTACATGGATTAAAAAAACTTAATCCAAATTTTTTTATTTCTATTGAAAAATTAAAAAATGTTAAATTCTACCTCATATTTACATTTTATGAG
>CAZKUB010000063.1:0-10456 GCA_964555835.1 uncultured Thermoplasmatales archaeon | reverse complement strand
GCCCAATCCAGGCTAGGCTACAGGCCCAGTATCATATAGAGGAGTAAAGAAAAATCTCTTAAAAAAAGATTGGTTTTTAAAAAATATCAATTACATCAGGAATTTTATTAATCCTGCTTAAAAATTTAGCTTGATTTTGCCTGTAACTAAAAAGAACATCTGCCTTTTCATCCTGTATATCCCACGGTTTTACTATTAGTAAGTCTCCAATTCTTAATCTTTTGATTTTTCTACGTTTGCTTCCTGGGATTCTAGCCATCCTAGATTTTCCATCGTCACATGAAACATTTAAACGTGATCCGCCAAGTCTTTTATCAACAACTGCAAAAAACTCGTTTTTATTTCTTTTTGGCATAGGTAGCCTTATATTAACATCTTCATTTTTATTATCCATAAATAACACAACGATAAGTTATCCTTTTCATCTATCTATAACACTTATATAACTTTGCTTTAATATTTTTTTTCAAACCATCCTAAAATTTCTAGTTCCTTTTTCAACGATGCAAAGCCTTCATATTTCATCCATTTGCCCTTAATGGAGTTGTCTTTTCTTTTTGAAAAACTTATAGCTCTACTTCTCGGGATTTTTTTAACAGGAATTGTAAAAAAACGATTTTTCTCATTGTCCAAGAGATAAACTATTATAAAATCACATTGTCTAAATTGGTCTTCAGTAAGTTTTCCTACAGAAGGATAATCTGAATCACCATTCACAGATCTAACTTTTATTCTAACAAATTTTCCTTTAACAGATATAACAAAATCATAATTATCTTCCTCTGGACATTGATATGCTGTTATTCCCTCTTTTTTAAGATATATCGGTAATAATGCATGTCCTGCTGTTTCAATTAACCTACTTTTTGCTTTCATACAAAAACCAACTATTTTTTCCTCAAAAGTTTAAACAGTATCACACTATAAAACATTAAGTGAACTATTAGAGTTTTGCAAGGGATTTATCAAGTCTTTTCAAAAACTCTTGAATTTCGTCTTTTGAAATAATCGTCGGTGGTAAAAACCTAATATGTTTACCAGTTGAAAGACTAGTTTTAACTTTGTTTTCTTTTAATTCTTCAACAAGTTTTTCAACATTTTCAGCTGTTTTTACTGAAAATGCAATCATTAATCCTCTGCCACTTATTTCTTCAATTACCGGATATTTCTTTTTGAGTTTTTCAAGCCCGATTCTCAGTTCTTCTGCCCTTGCAACAACATTTTCTGTTATGTTTTTTTCCCTCATCTGCCTAGTTGCAATAAGTGCTGCGGTCATGGCCATTGGGTTTCCGCCAAACGTAGAACCATCATAACCTGGTTTCATAGCATCAGAAACTTTTTTATTAGTAACAACTGCAGTTACCGGGTATCCTCCTCCAAAAGATTTACCAATTGTCATAATATCAGGTAACACATCATAGCTCATACAGGCAAACCAATCACCTTTTTTTATTGCTGTACGACCAAAACCCGCTTGTACCTCATCATCAATTATAACAATGTCTTTTTCTCTTGCAAATTTCCAAAGCTTTTTAACAAACTCTGGATCAGCAGGACGATTACCTGCTTCCTCACCCTGCACAAGCTCCAGGATTATGATCTTTGAACCAGTTTTTTTTTGTATTTTTTTTACTGAGTTGATGTCATTGAATTCTGCAAAATGAACCCAATCTTCATCATCAAGACTGAACGGTTTTTTATAATCATCTTCCCATGTAACTGCTACAGCACCATGTGTCCTACCATGAAAACCCTGCTTGAATGATATAACATCCTTGGAAGCTGTAAATGCCTTTGCAATTTTTATTGCTTTATCCACTGCTTCACCACCGGAGTTCTGCCAGTAAAAATAATCAAGTCCTTTAGGCATCATAGATGAGATCTCTTTTAAGAAACGAGTTCTTGCAATCTGAACACGGTCTTCTTTCATAGAAATAAGTGTTTTAGCCTGGTTATACAGTCCTTGTGCAATTTCATCATTGGACATTCCAAGGTTTGTTGCACTGTAGTTGCTATCCATATCTAAATACCAGTCTCCTTTGGTATCCATTATCCAACATCCTCGCCCCTTTACTGGTACAATATCTTTTTCAAGATGTGATACAGGTATCTTATATTTCTTATGAACATCGATTGCCTCAGAGGTGGAAATCTCGGAGTAGTTAAGCTGTTCAATAATTTCTTTTAAAACAGAGGGGGGGAAGGTTTTTTTATCAACAAATTTTACAATTATATCTGCTTGTTTTTCATTGAGAGGGCTTCTCGGGTCGATATTTCCTAAGTTTTTATGCAAGTCTTTTAAATCTTTTTTAATATCATTTCCTAAAACGTTTACAAAAACTTCTTGTATTCTTTCAAAAGTAGCGTTTGTTCTCTCTGGATTTGTTGTTCTATTATATATTATTGTATTTCTAAAATTGTTTTTGATCATTTTGATTTAACTCCATTGTTTTCTTTTTTCATATCTCAGGATTATATAAATGTTTGTTCATGATAAAAATTCCAATATTTTTTGTTAAGAGTCTTTTCATAAAAATCAAGCAAAACCATTAACTATATATTTATTCATTACCAAAATTGGAGGCTGAAAAAGCACTTGTTAGTCCAAGAGATCATGACAAAAAAGGTTAAGACGATAGATTCTGATAAAACAGTTTTTGAAGCCTGTGAGCTATTCCAAGGATTAAAAGTAGGAAGCTTGGTTGTAATATATGAGGATATAATCGTGGGTATTATCACTGAAAGAGACGTTATAAAACAAATAATATTGGAAAGTAAAAATCCTAGGAACACCTTGGTAAAAGACATTATGACTCCTAATATCAAAACCATACATTCCCTTGCAAAAATTGAAGAAGCATCAAAGCTTATGAAAAAAAATGATATTAAAAAATTACCTGTTGTTTATAATGATAACCTAGTCGGAATTATCACTGAAACTGATATCTCACGTGCAATAGAGCTCATACAAAAAAATCTTTGATTTTATAATGATTTGTATTCGAAACTAAAAGAAGCTCCATCTTTATCTAATGATTTTAAGTCTGTTGTTTGTTTTCTTAGTTCATTTAACCTAATTGTTTCAAAAGCTATTTTTTGTTTTTTAAGCATTTCAGAAAGACCCGGGATATGTCCATCACCTACTACAGCTATTACTTTTTCATATTCTTCATTTGCATTTTTTAACTGTTGCGCCATATAACTGTTTCTTTCATCTATAAGAATTCTTTTAATCGTGGGAAATTTTTTTCCTATTTCTTCTATGTATTTGTCAAATTCACCTTGTATTTTATCAAGTTCTTTTTCTACTTTTTTTTTGCTTACAAAAAACCCTGCAAATCCTGAGAACATAATTTTTATTTTTTCTCTTATAGTCATCTGTCTTAACATCTTTGTGAAAAGACTTTGAGCATTCATATCAATAAATGAGATTGGTAGTTGACGGCTTTGTGCATATTCTATAGCAGTTATCATTTCTTGTCCAGCTTGTACACCGTATTCTTCTGCAATTGTATCCTGAAATCTTGAAAGTATTCTGTATATTATAGGCTGGTCTTTACTTGCCTGTTTGTATGCTTGTGGATCTGCTTTTTTAAACATGAGTGCTTGATATCTTTGTTTGTCTAGTTCCATACATAGTATATCTGGTTGTTTCTCATCAAATATATTCAGCAGCCCTTGTTCTAAGTCAAATACATGTCCTGTTCCTATTAGCGTTATCATATTATTTTTCATCCCAGGTTTACTTTAAAATACCTCTCTTTTTTTCTTTAGTAACGATAATGCTCTGACTTATAAGGACCCTGGATAGGAACACCGATATACTCTGCTTGCTTCTTAGTAAGCTTCGTAAGTTTCACACCTAGTTTTTTAAGATGAAGCCTTGCAACTTCCTCATCTAAAGCCTTAGGCAGCATGTATACGCCGATATTGTACTTGTTATTCCATAGCTCAATCTGTGCAAGAACCTGATTTGTAAAACTATTGCTCATAACAAAACTAGGATGACCTGTTGCACAACCAAGATTCACAAGGCGGCCTTCTGCAAGTAAAAAAATCTCATGGCCATCAGGAAATACATATTTGTCAACCTGAGGCTTAATATTGATTTTCTTGATACCTGGGATTTTATTCAACTCATCAACCTGTATCTCGTTGTCAAAATGACCAATATTGCAAACAATTGCTTGATCCTTCATATTTTTCATATGCTCTGCAGTAATCACATCACAGTTACCCGTTGTGGTAACAAAGATATCACCTTCAGATAAAGTATCTTCCAATGTTGTAACCTTGTAACCTTCCATAGCCGCTTGCAATGCACAAATAGGGTCAATCTCAGTTACAATCACACGTGCTCCAAAACCACGCATACTCTGACAGCAGCCTTTACCAACATCGCCATAACCACATATAACAACAGTTTTACCTGCAACCATCACATCTGTTGCACGTTTAATTCCATCGGCAAGGCTCTCACGACAGCCGTACAGGTTGTCAAACTTAGATTTAGTAACAGAATCATTTACATTAAACGCTGGAAATAGAAGTTTTCCGTCTTTTAGCATCTGGTAAAGACGATGAACACCAGTTGTAGTCTCCTCAGAAACACCTTTCATTTCTTTCACTGTACGATGCCAACGGGAAGGGTCTTTTTCATATATTTCTTTTAAACAAGCCATGAGTTCTCTTAAATCCTCTAGCTCAGAACTATAATCCTTATCAAGAAGCCCCGGGTTTTCTTCAACTTCATAACCTTTATGAACCATAAGAGTTGCATCTCCACCGTCATCAACGATCAGGTTTGGACCTTGTCCTTCACCGAAATCAAGTGCCTTTTGTGTACACCACCAATATTCCTTAAGTGTTTCACCTTTCCAGGCAAACACGGGGACTCCTTCTTTTACCATAGCTGCTGCGGCATGGTCCTGAGTTGAAAAAATATTACAACTAGCCCAGCGGACATCAGCACCAAGCTCTTTAAGAGTTTCAATTAGAACCGCTGTTTGAATAGTCATATGAAGACTACCTGTTACACGTGCGTTTTTAAGAGCCTTGTCTTTACCATATTTCTCACGAGTGGCCATAAGACCTGGCATCTCTTTTTCAGCAATATCTATTTCTTTGCGACCCCAAAAGCTAAGCTCTATATCTTTTATCTTATAATCCTGAGTTTTCATCATATTACCTTTCAACCATATAAAATCATTTTAATATAAGTTTTGCATCAACCACACAAATATCATCTTTATATACAAATACAGGGTTCAAATCCATCTGATCGATACGTTCAATCAGCTCTTCACCTATATCTGAAATCTTTAAAATTAAATCTATTACAAGTTTTTTATCGGCTTTGATATTCCTGAAGCCTTCCAGTAGTTTTTTACCTTTGATCTCCTCGATTATCTCCTCTGCAGCAAAATGATCGAGCGGTACCACGCGAAATGCTACATCTTCATAAAGCTCTGTATAAATACCACCGATTCCTGCCATAATGGTAAGACCAAAAGTTGGGTCTTGTACAAGACCTATGATTATTTCAACACCTTTTTTCTCCATTTGATCCACTAGAAAGTTTTCCTTTGGAAACATCTTTTTAAATTCTTTAAAACTCTTTAAAAGCTCTTCTTCATCCTTGATATTTAGCTTTACACCACCAACATCGGTTTTATGAAGGATTTCACTAGAGCAAACCTTCAGGGCAACCGGGAATTTAAGATCAAGGTTTTCTAAATCACTTTCTTTGTTTACAACTTTATAGTTAGTGGTTCTAATACCATATGCTTTTAGTAAATCTTTTACCTGGTTTTCTGCAAGAGCACCTTTTTTTTTAACAAGCTCTTTTACTACTTGTTTCATAATTTATTCCTTCTTTCTTTTATCAACAACACGTTTGGCTTTTAAACCTTCTTGTACAATACCATTTGGAGGTAGAACATTTATACTTGGCGTGAAAACAATTACGTTTCTAATGTTTTCTTTAAGTTTTTTCTCAAGTGCCATTTGATCAACCTGGCTTAACAACTCCTTTGTCTCAACTTCAACTGTTAACTGATCCATATCCTTTTCATCAGTTGTAAGTATCATATGCCAGTTACCGCCAACTTTTTCATCTTTCATCAGCACAGATTCAATTTGACCGGGGTAAATATTAGTCCCACGAATAATTACCATATCATCAGAACGAGCTTTGATATTAGTATGCCTGACATGTGTTCGTCCGCATTCACAAACTTTTTGATCATAAAGCTTTGTCAGATCACGTGTTCTATAACGCAGCAGAGGCATACCTTCTTTTGTAAGCGTTGTAAGAACCATTTCACCTTCTTCTTCAGCCCCCACTGGTTCAAGTGTTATAGGATCAAGTACCTCCACAAGGAAATGATCCTCCCAGAGATGCAGACCATCATGTATATCACAATCGGTACTAACACCAGGCCCGCACATCTCAGTAAGACCATAAATGTCATGTACATCCATATCCCAGACATTCTGAATACGTTTCTTAAGACCTGGTGAAAAAACCTCTGCACCAAATAAACCACTGTGTACTTTTAGCTTATGAAGATCAATTCCAGTATCAGATGCAACTTGGGAAAGACGCATAGCATAGGAGGCTACTCCTGAGATAAATGTTGTACCATAGTATTGCATAAGTTTCAACTGCCGTTCAGACTGCCCCATACCGCTGGGTACAACCATAGCCCCGACTTTCTGTGCGCCGTAATGAAAACCAAAAGCACCTGTAAAAGTACCATAAGGTATAGGATTTTGAAAAACATCTTTTTTAGATAAACCTGACATAGTAAGACACCGGGCCATAACCTCAGACCAAACCTCTATATCATTTCTTGTGTAGCAGGCGGTAACAGGAATTCCTGTAGTACCTGAGCTTGCATGAAGTTCAATATAGTCATCAAGGGGGCTGCAGAGCATCCCAAAAGGCATATTATCACGAAGGTCATCTTTTGTAGTAAAAGGAAGCTTGCTGATATCATCAAGTGTTCTTATATCATCAGGTTTAATCTTTAACTCTTTGAACTTTTTTTGATAAAAAGAAACATTTTCATAGACGCGATGAACGGTTTCTTTAAGTCTTTTAAGCTGAAGTTCTTGAATTTTTTTATGATGCATTGTTTCAATTTTTTTATTAAACATAAGATCCATGATGTTTCCCCAGCGGTTGAATTATAATACCTTTTATAAAGGTTAGTAGATTTTTCTTAATTTAATTTATCTGTAAAAGCGGGAAAAGTTTTAAATAATATCTTCCTTTCCTATCCCGCTACCAACAAAGCAAGGTGTAAATATTTATGGTTAAAAGCATGTACGATCATTTAGGTGAACAATGGAAAAAACCAGATGTATCATATCAGTCACCACAGCAACAAAGACTTATACAGTGGAGAAAAGAGGAAAACTTTTCAAGAATTGAAAGACCAACTAGAATTGATCGAGCACGAAATCTTGGCTATAAAGCAAAACAAGGCTATATAGTTGTTCGTGCAAGAGTAAGACATGGTGGTCTTAGAAAACCGGCTATCCGGAAAGGTCGTAAACCGTCTGCTAGAGGTATTTCAAAAATTACGATGGGGAAAAACACCCAGCGTATCGCAGAGGAAAGAGCTACAAAAAGATATCCAAATATGGAAGTGTTAAACAGTTATTGGGTGGGAAAAGATGGTAAAAACCATTTCTATGAAGTAATACTTGTTGACCCGGTTCACCCGGCAGTTATGAATGACCCGAAGATAAACTGGATTACCAATACAACAAACAAAAGACGAGTGCTGCGTGGTAAAACAAGCGCTGGCCAAAAAGGCCGTGGGCTTAGAAACAAAGGAAAAGGTGCTGAGAAAGTACGTCCAAGCATCCGTGCACATCAGAACAAAGGGAAATAGAAAAATATTTTTTTTATCTTACAGCCATCACGGGTTTTGCAGCATATTGAACTACTTTATTTGCAACACTGCCAATAAGATATTGACCTAACTCGCTTTGTCCTTTGCTACCTAACACTATAAGATCAACATTCAGACGATTTGACACATCTATTATTACTGCCGCTGGGTCCCCCTCCTCGATTAAACCTTTTATGATAAAGCTTTGTTCACCTAAATCAGTAATAACTGCATCAATAAGATTCATAGCTCTTTTCTTCAAAGTATCATGAGCATCAACGTCAACTAATGTTTTATCCCCAGAACTTGGAATTACTGCAAGTAAAATAAGCTCCCCTTCTACATCCAAAAGCATTATAGCTCGGTTCAACGCATTTTCCGATCCGTCTGAGCCGTCAAACCCAACAAGTATCTTTTTCATAAAACAAATTTTTTTTATCTATTTTTTTCTCCAAACTGGTCCTTTATCTGTATCCTGTATTTCAAATCCTAAACCTTCAAGTTTGTCTCTTATCTTATCAGCATCGGTCCAGTTTTTTTCAGCTCTTGCTTTTCCTCTTGCCTCAAGGAGTATATCAACTAGCTCTTCAATAGTTTTTTCCTCAACATTTGTTGTAAAATCTTTTGATAAATCCCTTATTTGTTTCAATAAATCAGAATCTTGTGAAATATGTTCTCTTTTATCTTGAAATAATGTTAAGATATTACCGAGTTTTTCTAAATTATCTAAAGCACAGCTGCACAGAGAAGGATTAACTTCAGGATTTTCTTCAAAAAACCTGTTAGTATCATTTACAAAATCAAATATGATACTCACGGTTTTAGGAGTATTAAAATCATCATCCATAGCTTTTTCAAAACTTTTTTTGAAAGATTTTATTTTTGTATAATACTCTTTTTCCTTAGCCTTTAGACTTTTCTCATCTATCTTTGAAGTTCTTATACCTAAGCAGCATGACTCAAGTTTTTCGTTTACCCTGCATATCCTATCAAGTCCTTTTTTAGAATTATCTAAAGCTTTTTCACTGAAATCAGGCGGACTACGATAATGAGTCTGCGCAAAAAAGAAACGTACAACCGCAGGATCCCATTTTTTGATTAAATCCTTTATATTTACAATATTTCCAATGCTTTTACTCATCTTTTCCCCGTTGACCGTGAGAAGACCAACATGCATCCAATATTTTGCAAAAGTTTTCCCTGTTGCAGCTTCTGCTTGCGCTATCTCGTTTTCGTGATGTGGAAAACGAAGGTCCATCCCGCCACCGTGAATGTCAAAAGGAAGACCCAGGATTTTCCCGCTCATCGAGCTACACTCTATATGCCAACCAGGCCGACCAGCACCCCAGGGACTGTCCCACGAGGGCTCACCTGGTTTTGCAGCTTTCCAAAGTGCAAAATCAAAAGGATTTTGTTTCTTATCACCAGGGTCTTTTCTTGTACCGGCCATTAGCTCATCTAGTTTCTGTCCAGAGAGTTTACCATAGTCTGGGAATTTTTCAACACTGAAATATACATCTCCATCTGAAACATAAGCATAGCCTTTCTCAATTATTTTCTGCGTCATTTTTATCATATCTTCAATTGTTTCAGAAGCTTTTGGATATGCATCAGCACGGCGTATTCCAAGATCATCTAAATCATTAAGACAACTATCTGTAAACTTTTTAGAATATTCAAGTGGATCCGCGCCTTCACGGTTTGCCGCAGCAATAATTTTATCATCAACATCAGTAATATTTTGCACATAAGTAACTTTAAAACCTTTATATTCAAAATAACGGCGAATAACATCAAAAGCAAAATATGTGCGTGCATGACCAATATGTGCATCAGAGTAAACAGTCATACCGCAAACATACATCTTAACTTTATCTTTCTTGACAGGTATAAAAACTTCTTTTTTTCTATTTAAACTATTGTATAGTCTCAAGGTCATGATGGCACTCAACTAGCTAAGTGCTAATATGGGGAAAAATATATAGTTTACTGACAAATTATACAAATCCTTTAAATATCCTTTTTCTATGCAAGGAATGGAGGTTAAAGTTTATGACAACAACTAGTTTAAAACAGGAAAAAATCGCAGTACTTACTGGCGGTGGGGATGCTCCAGGTTTAAATGCTGTTATAAGAGGTTTGACTGTAAAAGCAAAAAAATATGGTTATGATGTTGTAGGTCTTTGTGACGGATGGGCAGGAGTACTTGATGGAGGTAAAGAAAAAACACTTGATTTGGATGAAGTTGAAGATATCCATATGATCGGTGGAACGATTTTAGGATCATCAAGAACCAATCCATATAAAGTTAAGAACGGTTTAGAACAAGTCAAAAGAAATCTTAAAAGGCTCAACTGCAAATATCTTGTTGCTATAGGCGGTGAGGATACACTAGGGGTTGCCTCCAAACTTCACAACGATGGAATAAACGTGATAGGTGTACCAAAAACAATTGATAACGATTTATCTGAGACAGATTACACCTTTGGTTTTGATACAGCGATCACCCGTGCTTCAGAAGCAATAAGAAACCTTCACACAACTGCAAAATC
>CAZKUB010000062.1:0-2827 GCA_964555835.1 uncultured Thermoplasmatales archaeon | reverse complement strand
GTGATTATAATATGAAAAAAATAATAACATCAATACTTGTAATAAGCTTGTTTTTAACGGCATCTATAGTTAGCGTAAATGCTTTTGACAAAGGAGAGTTATCTGGAGAATCTCAATTTTCAGATCCACCGATGCCTTTTGCAGATATCTATGTAGATGATGATAATACAGAAGGTCCATGGTATGGGACTCTGGAGCATCCCTACCATAATATCTCATCTGCTGTTGATGCTGCAAATCCCGGTGATACAATCTTCGTTTTTAACGGGTTTTATTCAGAAAATTCTATATATTTTTATAAACCGGTCAAACTTATTGGTGAGGATAAATATAATACTATAATTAACAGACCTTATTATCAGGTTTTTGATGTGGATGGTTTTGAGCTTCGTAACTTCTCTCTCATAAGTTCACTGCCTGCAATAAGTTTGTGGGGTAGCTCGAATTGTACAATCAGCGAAAATCTCTTTCTTCAAACTACAGATGGCATAGTAGTTTCTAATTCTTCAAACTGTATAGTGAGTAATAATATTTTAAAAAATACCAGTGGCGATGGTATTACTTTACGTGCCCGTGCGAATAATAACAACATAAAGAATAATTACATAGATGGCTCTGGCAAAGGCTATAATGGAATTTGTATCGAACGTTGTTCTGGTGATAACTTTGTTGCAAATAATACCATCAGCAACTTCAAAGGATCAGGCATATATTTAACCGATGATTGTAACAGGACTATTATTATTGATAATACAATAAATAATACACATCACGCCATCAGTTTACGTTTTTCTTCAAACCTTACGGCCTCCAGAAATAAAATTACAAACAGTAGCGAAGGAATAATGTCATGGAATAACGATGATGTGATTATCTCCGACAACGTTATAAAAAATAGCGATTACAGAGGCATCATGGTACTTTTTGGTAAAACGGATGACTTTGCCCGAAATATCCTCATCTCTGGCAATATTATTGAAAACTCAAAATATTATGGTATAGATTTAGATGAGGTGGCAGACAGTGTTATCACTAATAATACCATAACAGAAATCTATGGATGTAATATTCTTCCAGGATATGGAGTGTATGTAGGAGCTTTTGCTAAAAATATTATTTTGTCATATAATAACATTAAAAGTTGTGTTTATGGTATATTTTTAGACGAATCTTGGTATCCACCTGGCCCAATGATTACTTGCAAAAATAATATAATAAGCTATAATGACTTTGGCGCTGTCCTTTATGGTTTGCAATTTTATAACGTCATTACGAAAAACGAGATCAGAAATAATGATGTTGGTGTAGCTTTATATGGTTATATCAAAGAAGGGCAGATACGTGCTCCATTTCAAAACTGGATTGTAGGTAATAACATTTCTGAGAATACTAACTGTGGTGTTTATGCAACAGAGCTAACTTCATCCAATCATATATACTACAATAACTTCATAGACAACAATCAAAACGCTTATGACACAGGAATCAACACATGGTACAAATATAAACTTCTAGGACAAAGTCTTGGTAACTACTGGGATGACTACACTGGAAGTGACAGTAATGGTGATGGGATAGGTGATACACCGTATAATATTCCTCCGCAGCCATACCGCAATAAAGATAAATATCCGTCTATGAACCCCTTTGACATCAGCAATATAGATATAACGTCCTTTGTAACAAATGAGTTAAATAAGCAAAGCAGCAGTCAAAAAAGTACTGAGATTAGTGATACAACCACGATGGAGTCTACAACTAGTTCAACTATAACGACTAAATAAAACAACTAACAATTAAAATCCATCTTTTTCTCTTTTTTAAAAAAATTGCTTATTTTAAAATAATCTACAATGTCTTTTTGGTCTAATTATCGATCAAAATAAATAAGATTAAGCACTTTCTTGTTTTTTATCTTTTTTTGAGATAAAACTAATACCAGTCTCCGTGATTTCCAATGTATCAAAACTTACAAACTGAAGCAGCTCCATCTCTGATAGTTTTTTTATCATGCGGTTAAGCTCATCACGGGATACCTTTAACATATGCTGAGCGGTCTCTGCATCCATATCCCTTGAAAGCATTAATTTTAGAAGATGATATTCTTTTTCATAAATCTGTGCTTCTCTTTCTATATCGTGAGGATCGACATCTATATAACCTGAAAGTTTTTCCACATAGTTCTTAACTATATGATCAAGATTTAACCTGTCAATAATTTTTCCTTCTTTATTATAAAGTGTACAATATTTACTACCAGGCTCATGACGCCAGCTTGAAACATTATCCCACGCATAACCCAATAGATTATCCGGTTTTTTACTGTCCAGCATACCTGTACGAGCTTTTTGTTCGATTTTTCGCTTACGATCGGTACGACGATATACATAATGTTGTTCAAACTGTATTTGATCCAGATCGATGTCAATATTGTTTATCATCTTTGATATCTCTTCGCCAGTATGTTCTTTCAACTCAGTTATAAAATATAAACCTGCTTCAGAACCAATGTCGCTACAGACTACTCTAATCAGAGACTCTATTGCTTTTCCCACAAGTGACGTATCAACTTTATTGACATCAGATGAAACACTAATTGCAAAACCACCTTGTGCAAAATCTTTATTTTCCGTATCTATAAATTTCAAAAATTCATACTTGTTCTCCAAGGTTTTAATAGATGAACCAATTGCTTCCCCTGCAGATTTTAACGATGTTCGTCTACTTGCAACGGTATACAAAGCCTTAATTACGCTTTCAATTAAAACCGAGTTTTTCCAGCTGTCCAAATTAAATACCTCTCTAAACAATAAAGGTTATCTTATAA
>CAZKUB010000061.1:0-1506 GCA_964555835.1 uncultured Thermoplasmatales archaeon | reverse complement strand
AACATGTACCCATTTATCGCTAGGTAAAATGTCTTTGTTGCATCCGTCTTTATATTTCTCACATATTTTTTCAATTTCAGCACTTCTTGATGTCTTTATAGTAACATTTATATTTTTTTCCATATATAATTCAAATACTTTTCCTAACGTTAAATAATATGCATCTATCAGTTTCATGTCTTTACTCCTTTAATTTTTATTACTATCGCGACACAGGATCTTTTCTTCCTATTATCTCGCCTTTTTGTTTATCCACTACCAATGTATGTCCTTTCGGGCTTTTAACTTCTACTAATTCAGGCTCAGAATTAAAAAAATTAGTATTATCTTTCAAAAATTGCCAAAACACATTATCGGTCATAACGTTTTGCAACTCATAATCGACCTCTTTGCTTGTCAGATACATCTTCCTGCCTGCATATACATCAAAGAAATGTTTTATCTCATGGCACAAAACCTCTTGCATCTCGTCTACACTTTTAAGCTTCTTTATCGCAATAACCCCTTCGTCATACCTAGCCATCCCCCAATTAGAAGAAGCATTGTCAGGCTGTAACATATCAGCGTTATCAACAACCATTATCTTTATAATCTTACCACCTATCTTAATTTCACTCGGTATCATTTAAGCCCCTCTCTTTCCATGAGCTCATCTAAACTGATACCCTGCTCGTCTGCTATCTTCTGTAACTCTTTTTTGCAGTCATCTTTGGTTGTTGGGATTGTCTTTGTTGTCTGTTCAATGTACTGCTGGTTTAATAGCCTGTGTTCATCTGGATCTGATAATAATCTATACCCTGCTAGTTGCAACGTTGAGTTCTCTGAGCCTATCCATTTATTAAGCATGCAAGTCTTACCTTTTAGCCTATTTGTTCTTATAGCGTCTCTTATCTTGTCCGATTTCTCCAGTTCCAGATTATAGAACTGTGAGTGTTGTAAATCAGAATAATAAGCGAATATATGGTCTATGAACATTACCTTGTTTTTTGTTATAACCTCTATCATTGCTTTCTCATGCTGTTTTTTAGTCTTGCCCATAATTTTCACCTCCTAAAAAGTAACCGTTGTTGTATCGCTTTATCGCTGATAGCTTCATTACTTCTTCTTTTCATCCTTTACTACCAAATCCTGCTTATGCCCACACGATAAAACAAAAACCTGCTTACCGTTATGTATTTCAATACACTTTATATTTTGCTTTTTTTCGCATATTTTACAAAATATCGTAAACACCGATTATGCTCCCTGCGTCTATTAATGCGTATTCTTTTTTATTTTCTTTGAAAATGTTTAATGGGCAATTGGTCATTAGCTCAACTCGCTTGCCTATATTTAGCTCTGGGTTAGCTTCTTTCGCTTGGTTGCCTATATTTACTACCCATGCTTCATGATATTCGCCCTCTGCTGATTTAATTAATATCCCTGATTCAGTCCTTTTTGAGGACTTTATCTCTATTTTTACCCAATTTCTAATTGGTCTTAGCATTCTTTGCTCCTTTCGCTTCT
>CAZKUB010000060.1:0-2423 GCA_964555835.1 uncultured Thermoplasmatales archaeon | reverse complement strand
TCTATAGTCGTATCTGTCCAAAAATATGCTCATTTTTTCAGGTCCAAATAATCCCATATTTTTTTCACTCCTGACTATTATTTAATCATGATATAATATAATTAATGATAAAAAGCTGTCTATTAATCTTTGGTAAAAGCTATTAAATAGTTATTAATAACGGTGAAACAGCATGGAAAAAATGAAAGCTGCAATGTATTATAAAAATGATGATGTTCGAATCGAGGAACAAGAAATCCCTGAGATCTCAGAAGATGAAATGCTTGTAAAAGTAATTTCTAGCGGCATATGCGGCTCAGATGTTATGGAATGGTACAGAGTTAAAAAAGCACCCCTTGTCCTTGGTCATGAAATATCTGGTATTGTTGAAAAAACAGGCAAAAATGTTAAAAAATTCAAAAAAGGTGATAGGGTTTTTGTAACCCATCATGTACCTTGTAATAAATGCAGTTTTTGTAAAAACGATCAACAAACACTCTGTCACACACTGCATAATACAAAATTTTATCCCGGTGGTTTTGCACAGTACCTACGTGTTCCTGAGATAAATATTCAACATGGCTCATTTATCTTGCCTGATGAATTAAGTTTTGATGAGGCAACATTTATCGAGCCCCTCGCCTGTGCTGTAAGAGGTTTTAGAAAAGCTTGTTATAAAAAAGACAGTTCTGTTCTTGTTCTTGGAAGCGGCATGGCCGGGCTGTTAAACATTAAACTTGCAAAAGCCTACGGTGCCAAGAAAATATTTGCAACAGATATTGATGAATATAGACTTAAAATTGCTAAAAAAATAGGTGCCGATGTTGTAATAAACGCAAAAGAAAACATTGCAGAAAAGATTAAGGAAAATAATAATGGATGCCTTGCAGATTTTGTAATACTCTGCGCAGGAGTATCTACAGCGGTTAGGCAGGCGATAGAGGCTGTTGATTTTGGTGGAACAATTCTTTGGTTTGCAATGACCCCGCCGGGTGTTGATGTACCTATTCCATTTTTTGAACTGTGGAATAAACAAGTTAAAACATTTTCCACCTATGCTGGTGCAGGAAGGGATATAACTGAAACAATTCAACTTTTAAAAAATAAAGAAATAGATGTAAATGATATGATAACGCATAAACTACCGCTTTCAGGGACAGCCGAAGGATTCAAACTTGTATCAAAGGCGAAGGACTCTATAAAAGTTATAATTGAGCCGAATAAATAAGAGGCATTTATGAAAAAATTAAGAGCAATATGGGAACTAATGCGACTAGAACATGGAATAATGCTGTTCATCGCGATACTGATAGGATCACTTATTTCACAAAAAACACTTTATGATAACATCAATCTACCGCTGATAAGTGTTATACTAACCTTTTTTACAGCACTGTTCTTAGAGGCAAGTACATTTGCACTAAATGACTATTACGATCTTGAAATTGATAGAATAAACAAAAGAACCGATCGTCCCCTTGTACGCGGTGATATATCACCAAAAACAGCGCTCTACTCGTTTTATATATTGTTCCCGTTAGGCATTATCTGTGCTTTTTTTGTAAATATGACCTGTTTTGTAATCGCCCTGGTTACAGCCTTACTTTCAGTGTTGTATGATACAAAGATGAAAAAAATCAAACTTGTAGGCAACTTTTACATTGCATATATCATGGCTATACCCTTTATTTTTGGAGGGGTAGCTGTACTAGAAAATGATATGTTTTCTCTGGGTGGGATAAACCCAGTAATCTACATAATAGCACTTATTGCTTTTCTAGCAGGCTCTGGTAGAGAAATCATGAAGGATGTACAGGATTACGAAGGCGATAAACAAAAGGGGATAAAGTCTTTTCCAAGATACATTGGTAAGCGCAATTCAAATATCCTTGCAGGGTTTTTTTATATCTTGGCTATAGCTTTAAGTTTTCTTCCTTTTTTTATGCAGCAGTATACCATCTATTATTTGAACCTAGCTTATTTTTTACCGGTTCTTGTCTGTGATAATCTGCTTCTTACCACAGCACTTCAGCTTTTTTTTAAAAAAGAACCAGATTTGAAAGTTCATCGTAAGACTACACTTTTTGCTATTTTTATTGGTTTAATCGCTTTTCTTGTTGGTGCATTTGTAAAAATCTGATTTTGAGAAAATTATATAAAATTACTTATATATTATTATATATTGCAGTCTCTACTAATATAATTGGTGAAAAAAGATGTTAACTGGTGATATATCAGGCGTTTTACTTGTCTATATCTATGTTGCAATTCTTCTTATTACTACAGAGAAGATCCTTGACTTTTTTCCAACAGATATAAACAGAAAGATACTTCACATAATGGTTGGAAACGTTGCTTTTTTACTACCAATTTTTCAAACAAAAGAAGTCATGGCATTTGTTGCAGCAGGACCTTTTATCTTGTTTCCTTTTCTTATGAGTCCT
>CAZKUB010000059.1:0-5921 GCA_964555835.1 uncultured Thermoplasmatales archaeon | reverse complement strand
TTTAATTTATCCGAGGTGAGAAAATATTACACAAAGCAATAGAATTACCAAAATTTTTATTCCGTAAAAAAAATGATATCAATGAGAAAAAGAATTTATTAACTCATTTCCCTGTAGATAGTACTATGTGGGCAGGTATGTGTGGTATTTGCAAAGTGCTTAAGTATCACGGGATCTCAGCTTTAAAAAAATAATTTAATGTTTTTTATTACATCAATAGTAGTCTTTTGTCGAAAAAGTTTTCACCACATATTTAAATAAAATTTGCTTAAAAAATATTCACGCAGAGTGAGCATTATGAATTTTAATCAAACAGTTTTTTAAACAATATATCTATTATATCTCTCTGATACAATACCATGAGAATATGGGACCTTCCTGTTGATAAATTATGCCGAAACCATTTATTAGGAGAACATAGAGAACTACATGCACTCTGGTCAATTATCATAGAGGAAAAAAAAGGTTATTCTAAACATCCTGAAACACTACGCTGGAAAGGAAAGCTTAACGCATTATATCTTAGACATGAAAAACAAGTAGCTGAAATGAAGAGAAGAGGATATAAACATAACAGCCCACTTGATGATAAACTAGCAACTGGGAATAAAATACAAGATGTTTTTGTTGACCCCGTTGAAAAACAAAAAAATCTTCTTAAAAACAAAAAATGTGATTGCAAGAGATAAAGCTTTAATGGAAAAGATAAAAAAAGGGTCGCATCTTACAGATAACTAGATATGGAAAAGGGATTGTTATCTGATTTAACTTTGCAGGTTTTTTATGTTTCAAAAGAAGAAACAAGTTGTCCACTTATAATTGAAATAATAAAAATTGCTAGAAATCTAAAAGAAAAAGAAGTGTTAAACGACGATAATTCTGCAACGATAAGCATGAAATATGGTAAAAGAATTTTAATTACTAGTAATGTAAAAGATTTTACAAATATCCAAAGAAAAGAAATGATAGAAGTAGTTGATTACAATCCTCTAAGCAATAATATACTTTTAATAGGACAGGCAGATCCAAAAATCGAAACACCTCTGCATTGGATGATTCATCAAGCTAGAAATGAAGTAAACCTCGTTGTTCAAGTTAATGACAAAAAATTTGTAAAAAGTATAAAAGATAAAGACATGGTTTCAACAGAAAAAGTTCCAATGCATGGCATAGAGTTTATAAAACAATCTTTAAAACAACTAAGAAATAAGTCAAAAATATTAATAAAGGATATCGGCGTGATTTATGTTGGAAAAAAGATTAATGATGTTACTAGTTTAATAATAAAAGATTTTGAAGGTGTTAAATGAAAATTAATGGCGAAGATAAAAGAGCGTTATGGTTTGAAAAAGGTGAGGTTAAGTTTATCGATCAAAGATTGCTTCCTTATAAACTTGAATATTATATAGCAAAAACTGTAGATGAATGCTGTTTTGCAATAAAAGATATGGTTGTTCGTGGAGCACCCGCAATTGGAGCTGCTGCCGCATATGGAATGGTTCTAGGTGCAAGTGATTTGAAAAAAACTGCTGAAAAACTTAAAAAAACAAGGCCTACAGCATATGACTTGTTTTATGCAGTAGATTTTATGCTTGATAAAATCAAGAAATGCGAGGACCCTCTTGAATCTGCAAATACATACGTAGAAGACATCATTGACAGATGCAGAAGAATTGGTGAAAACGGTGAACCCTTGATTAAAAATGATATGAACATATTGACACACTGCAACGCAGGAGCACTGGCCACAGTAGATTGGGGTACAGCTCTTGCTCCTTTTTATGTCGCTCATAAAAAAGGTAAAAAGTTTTTTGTATACGCAGATGAAACCCGTCCTCGTTGCCAGGGTCTTCTCACAGACTGGGAGCTTAAACAAGAAGGGATAGAACATGTCGTAATTGTAGACAACGCTGCAGGTCACTTTATGAAAAAAGGCGACATAGACCTGGTAATAACAGGAGCAGATAGAATTGCTTCAAATGGGGATTTTGCAAATAAGATTGGAACATATGAAAAAGCCGTTCTTGCAAAAGAAAACAACATCCCGTTTTATGTTGCAGCGCCCATCAGCACCTTTGATAAAACAATTAAAACAGGTGATGAAATAGTTATAGAGGAAAGAGGCAGAGAAGAGCTAGCCATGATTAATAACTGTAAGATTATGCCTGATTATACAAAGGTTTGTAATCCTGCGTTTGATGTTACACCTCATAAATATGTCACAGGTTTTATTACAGAAGAAGGCATAATTAAAAAATAAAAACTATTTTTTTACAGGTTTTTTAGACGAACATTCGGAATTAAGACAAAGATCCCATGCACGTTTTTCTTTAGCTTTAACCTTAACTACGGGCGTATTACAAGAAGCACACAGTTTATCAGTAGAAATAATGCCTCCAGATTGCGGCAGAGAATACGTATTTTTACAATTAGGATAATTTGTGCATCCAACAAAACGTTTACCTCGTCTTGATGTACGAATAACCATATCTTTACCACACTTGGGGCAGTTCCCAACAGTGTTTTGCACTCGCTGTGCATCATTTATGTTGTTTTTGATTTTTTCTTTATCTTTTTCAAGAGTTCTCATAACATCTTTAAGCATTTTTCTGGATTCATCAACTGTCTCCTGCAGAGTTTTACGACCTTCGGATATATCATCCATATCTTTTTCGAGTGTTGCAGTCATACGTGGTTTAACAACCTCGCAATCCCCTAATGCATCAACAACTGCGATACCTATAGGATTAGGCTTCAAAGGAGAAAGGGTTATATATTTTCTATAAAACAGTTTTTGAATGATTTCATGCCGCGTACTTTTTGTACCAAGACCTAGTTTTTCCATTTTACCTATCAAAGAGCCTTGAGTGTATCGCGCAGGTGGCTTTGTCTCGTCCTTCTTTAAATTAATCTTGGTGATATCTATTTTTTCTCCTTGAATAAGTTCTGGTAAATCCTTACGTTTTTCTCTAAAATAACCATAAACATCTCTCCAGTTTGCTTCAATTAAACGATAGCCTTCAGCTTTGAATTCTTCTTTATTAATATCAAAAGTTGCATTTACGCTTTCAGATATAGCATCTTTTGATAATGTTGCAAGAAAACGACGTACTACCAGTTCATATATTTTTTTAGCATCGCCACTTAAACCTTTACCAGAAGGGACACCCACAGGATGAATTGGAGGATGATCTGTTGTTTGTTTTTTACCACGAGTAGGCCGGTCACGACCATTAGTTATAACTTCTTCAACGTCCTTTGAAAAAGAAGAAGATTTAAGTTTTTCTAAAATTCCTTTGATATTAAGCGAAGGAGGATAAACCGTGTTGTCGGTACGCGGATAGGATATAAGACCAGACATGTACAGCTCTTCAGCAATACTCATAGCACGAGCAGCACTTATGCGAAGATATGAAACAGATTCTAAAAACATGGTTGTATTAAATGGAGGCGGAGGATATTCTTCATTGATTTTTTTCTCAACTTTTGTAACTAGTGCTTCTTTTGCAAGTTTGATTCTTTCAAAGATATCAGTTACCTTTTTTTCATCCCAGAATTGCCCTTCAGCATGCGTTGCATCAAATGATTTGTTTTTTTTACATGTTGCAATAATTTTCCAGTAGATTTTTGGTTTAAAATTACTAATTTCTCTCTCACGCTCAACAAGTAGCGCAAGAGTCGGGGATTGAACACGGCCGATTGATAAAAAATCTCTACCCAGACGCCTTGATGTTAAGCTTATAAACCTTGTGAGAACGGCACCCCATATAAGATCAACGATTTGACGAGCCTCACCGGCACTTGAAAGATTATAATCAACTTCTGCAAGTTTTTTGAAAGCATCATTTATCTCATAACCCGTGATTGCACTAAAACGAGCTCTTTTGATATCACTTATTTCATTACTATATTTTTTTAAAAGATCTACAACTTCAACACCAATAAGTTCTCCTTCTCGATCAAAATCAGTTGCAACTATCAAAAAAGGTTTCTTATCAACAAGTGTTTTCAAAGCAGCTGCAATGCTTTTTTCACTTACTTTTTTAACAGGTTCGATGTTTATTAAATCTGAAGGAGGTGTTGTATTCCATTGGTTAAAGGCAGAGGGGAAATCAAGATTTATAATGTGGCCTCTTAATCCTATAATCTTCCAGTCCTCATCATCTTTGGAAAACACATAAACAGGGACTTTACCAAGACGCATGCTTTTTGCTTTTCCACTAGAAAGAATATATGCAATTCTTCTTGCAGAAATGTTTTTCTCACAGATGACCAGTTTCATTTTAAATTCCAAACTTTGATTTTGCAGAGAACATATAAAGCACATATAATTAGTTTACGATGAAAAAAGCCGATATGGATTCGTAGAAACATTTTATATATCTTTTTCTATTCCCAAAAATTGATTAACATGAAAATCCAAATAATAATGGGCTCAAAATCGGATACGCCAGTCGCTGAAAAAGCAGAAAAAATACTAAAAGAATTCAGTGTTGATTATGAAATAAAAGTTGCATCAGCACATAGAACACCCGATTATCTAAAAGAAATAGTACAAAAAAGTGATGCAGACGTATTTATCGCAATAGCCGGTCTTTCTGCAGCACTACCTGGAAGTATAGCAGCACATACCACAAAACCTGTAATTGGTGTTCCTGTATCAGGAAAAATAAATTTTGACTCGATTCTTTCAATTGTTCAAATGCCGCCAGGAATACCCGTAGCTGCAGTAGGCCTTGATAGAGGAGATAACGCAGCACTTCTTGCAATACAGATTCTATCCGTAAAAGACAAAAAACTTTCAGAGGAAATGAAAAAATATCGGGATAAAATGAAAGAAAAAGTGCTTAGAGGCTAGAGGAAACAGATGTTTAACGCAGATAACTTTATCAAAGAGTCAGTTCAAAAAATTAAAAAAGATGTAAAAGGCAAAGCATTAATTGCTTTTTCAGGCGGTGTAGATAGTGCAGTCTGTGCATCTCTTGTAAACAAGGCCATTGGCAAAGAACTCATTGCTGTTCATGTTGACACAGGATACATGCGTAAAGATGAAAGTAAAAACGTTGAAAAGCTAATGAAGGAGATGGGTCTTAATTTCCGTTATATAGATGCAGATAAAGATTTTTACAAGGCTTTAGAAGGCGTCATAGATCCTGAGAAGAAACGTAAAATAATAGGTGAAAAGTTTATTCGTATTTTTGAAAAAGTAGCAGATGAGGAAAATGTTGAATATTTGGTTCAAGGAACAATTGCACCTGATTGGATAGAATCTGGTGGAGAACTTCGTGATACAATAAAATCTCATCATAATGTTGGTGGTCTCCCAAAGGATATGAAACTTAAGCTTGTAGAACCTCTTCGTGATTTATACAAGGATGAAGTACGAAAAATCGCTCGTGCGTTGAAACTTAAAATATCAGAAAGACAACCTTTCCCAGGGCCGGGCCTTGCAGTCAGAGTTCTTGGTGAGGCAAGTCCTGAAAGAGTCGAAACTGTAAGAGAAGCATGTTTTATTGTTGAAGAAGAAATAGATAAAGCCGTTGAAAAAGGCTTTATGAAAAAACCTTGGCAGTATTTTGCAGTATTATTACCTGTCAGAAGCGTTGGTGTCCATGGTGATCGTCGTGTTTATGGAGATGTTATCGCTGTAAGAGCTGTTGAAAGTATAGACGCGATGACATGTAGTTACAGTTTAATTCCTCATGAGGTTCTTGATAAAATTTCAACTAGGATTACAAATAAACTAAAAGACAAAGTAAACCGTGTAGTATATGATATAACAAACAAGCCGCCTGGAACAGTTGAATGGGAATAAAAAAAATGGTAAAAATATTCGTGGTAGATAACGGTGGTCAGTGGACGCATCGTGAGTGGCGTACTCTTAGATATCTTGATGTTGAAACAAAAATTATTCCAAATAC
>CAZKUB010000058.1:0-10050 GCA_964555835.1 uncultured Thermoplasmatales archaeon | reverse complement strand
AACAGGACAACTATACGAACCATCAGAACCTGTAGAACTAAGAGAAACAGCAGGACCACCAATAAGACCAAAAGCAAAAACAACAACATGAGCATTCTCCTGAGGAACACCATCAGAATTCGTAATAACACCAGAAATAGAACCAGAGCCAAGTGAACCTATTTCACTTACTAATTGTTTTTGCTGTGGTTCCAGATCTGCTGCAGCTACAGTTATTGCAGAAGCTGAAATTAAGAATAATGCGATAAAAATTGGTTTTATATTTTTTTTCACTTTTCTTTTTCACCCCCTTCGTCTGTTATAAATGTTTAATTTTTGTTGTTACCGACGACGCAACAGCAAATATTTTGATATTCACCTTTAACAATATTATGTATGTGCTAGTATATAAATTTTATAGAACAAACATCCTTTTATAACCTGTATTGGGAAAAGTATTGGAAAATAAAAAACAAGTTTGATTATTTATCTATACCTATCTAAAGGTTATCAATTATATATTTATCTATTAAATTAGAGATATGCTTTGGATATTTTAAACTATAATGAATTTTGCTACTTATTGGATTAAAAGCAAGAATATCAAAATCTATCAACTTCTTCAAATGAAAAGAAATAGTTGAAGGATGTTTATCTAAATTACTGCTGATTTGCCTTAAGGAAGAATCTGGATGTGAAAACAGATAAAAAATAATTTTACTTGGAACTTCTTGTCGGATAAGATCGATGATATTTTTATCAAATTCAGCTAACAAACCATTAGCATAATACCGGATATATCTTCCATCACATCTGGTTACAACATATCCCTTCTTTTTTAGATGCATTAAATGATATTTAATGGTACTTTTTGGTATTTTAAGCATCCTTGAAAGCTCACTGAAATGTAACCCCGGATGCTTTATTATATAGTTACAAATAATTTTTCTTTTACTTAAATATTCATCTTTTTGTTTAGCTTTAATCACCCCCTTTCACTTGTTTTTTTTCACGTTTTATAACAAATATAAATGACATGTATTCTATATTCACCTCTAAATACATTGATAATTATTACCATGTTTATCTTTGTCACTAATACCTATATATATTTTGCTATAAATTTCAAATATTTTAAAATTAAAAAACGAAAACTAATCTTACATGCTGTTGGCTAATTTCTTCCAACGAGTTTATCTTTTTGAGATATAAACTAATCCCTATTCTTTGAATCAGAAAATTTCAGTTTAATAAAGAATAATATCATCCCAATAATAAAAGCAATCGTCATATTAGTCACCAGTGCCAAGATGGCTACCGCGCCTGTAATAATATATGAATCGGCCTTCAAGCTATGCTTTCCTAATTGAATTGCAACAAAAATCAACAATGCTCCAAAAACACCAATAGGTATAATTCCAACAAATTCTGGACTGGTAAAAAACAAAGCAATGGGTAGTAATGACAATCCGCTGATAATGTTTGACCCTCCTGTTCTTGCACCAAATCTGTATTGTACTGCAAGACCTCCTGCACCCTGACACATTGTAAAACCGCCTAAAGGAAGAGAGGTTAGGTTTCATAGTCCCCAACTACACCAACTATTTCTTCTAGATTAAATCAAAAATTAGGCCGACAATCTGATTTATTTATATCTGTTTGTGATTTTTTTAAAGGCCATGCAGATTCCACCGTATATCTTATCTTAAGATATGACGTATCGTAGGATTTATGCAACTTAATCAAGTAGAGTGACTTTATGATTACCTATAAGTTTAGATACCTTTTCCTCTGCACTTGATTCATACAGTCTTTCAAAATAACCACATGAAGAACTGTGCATGATCAAATGAATGACATTGATAGTTTCATATTCCTTTAAAACCTCATCTGAAATAAATTCCCCTGCTCTTAAATGGACTTCGTATGGTATATTTAATTTATCTATGGATTTAATAAGTTGGACACCCAGTTCATCGACATCCTCCTTTTTCAGATGTTCTATAGTTTTTTTGAAATTTTCCAGATCACTAAAACCGATATTTGCATCTAGAATTTCAGAGATTCGTAACTCTTGTACTATTTTCAGAACTATTATGTTATCAGGTTTTTTTTCTGTTATGATCTCTATAATTTTATTAATGGATTCATATTTATATCTGCATTTGTAGCATGCTATCAAAAGTACACGTGGTCCTTTTGTTCCTTCTAATACTTTTTTTAATTTTTTCATACTATTCCTCTTTTTACCAATATCCTAATATCCTCCACCACGCTAGACCAACCGTCAAGAAGACGATAATGCCTAAAACATTTAATATGAAACCGGGTTTAATAAAATCTTTTGCATCCAGATTACCAGTTGCATAAACAAGCATTGCACTAGGGGTTCCTACCGGAAGGAGAAATGCAAAACCACTTGCCATTGCTATAGTATACATTGGTACTATTGGCGGAAGACCCAAGTCACCCATAGTCGATAATGCTAACGGTAGTATTATCGCAGTAACAGAAGCATTGCTCATCACATCAGAAAGAAAAACTGTAATTATTGTAAACATTGCAAGAATAATAAAAGGATTATCTCCTACTAAAGAAAGAAGGAAGTCTGTTATAACATTAAGAGTACCGGTCCGTGGAAGTACTATAGATAAGGTTACTGCGCCAACATATAAAAATAGCGTACCCCATGGCATCTTTGATTCTACATCACTCCATGATATGGTTCGGGTGGATGCAATTGCTACGGCTAGTGCGATTGCAATTATACCCATGCCAAAAATCTGCCCGATGGTAGCCCATGCGATAAATCCACCTATAAGAAACACTAGTGCTTTTTTTTCCCCTATGCTAAAGTTTCCCATCTTTGTTATCTCATCAGAGATTTTCATCCTGATATGTTCCATATCTATATTTTCAAGTTTAAACAATTTAGCCAGGACTAAGTATGTAAATATAATCATAGTTAGAGCAACAGGCATAGTAGAAATTGTCCAACGAATAAATGAAACAGTTTCTCCAGTGTACTGGTTGTATATTTCAACTGCAAGTATATTTCGTGCACCTCCGAGAAATGTAGCTATACTACCTACAGATGTGCCATAAGAAAGAGCTAAAAGATTTGCTTTGCCAAAATTTGATTTAAGGATGTTTTTACGTTTAGATGCTACAAAGACGATAAATAAGATAGGGATGAACAAAGCAGCTATTCCATGTTCTGGCATAAGCATTGAAAGAAAGAAACCAACTAGTGTTACACCAAGTAAAAAACGCTTCGGGCTACTGCCGAAGTGATTTAAAAAAGAAAGGGCAATGCGTTTGTGCAGATCATGTTTTTCTACAGTTATTGCTAGAATAAAGGCACCCATTAAAAAAAAGAGTGTGCCTGAAGAAAAGCCCCTGAATGCTTCTTCTTGAGGGAGTATTCCTAAAAAAACAGATGCAGCGATTATCAAAAAGGTGGAAAAAATAAATGACACCGGAGTAAGTAGCCACATATATACTGCTAGAAAAAGTATTGCAACTCCATAGTATATCTGCGGTTCCGTAGTATACATATTGGCAAAAATAACCATTAGTACAAATAGGAACAATCCTAAGATGAATTGGAAGGTATTGTTTCTTAAGAGTGATGTGAGACTAATATCCTCCTTCATTATCTGATTGAAATAAATCAAAGGATATAAAGGATTCTATAAAAAATCTCTTAGTTCTTTGATGTAGTATTAGTTATTTTAGAGATTGTATTCTTCTAAAATATCAATCTTTTTTTTGCCATCTTATATCTCGTTTTTGTTTAGGTTATATCGGTAGTTCTTCTCCAGGGCAAGGTTCAACATCATGATATAAAACAAGAAAAGCAGTAAGACCTATAGTTCCAATTATAAATGCATAAACATTAACAAACCAAAGCGTAATAGTAATACCATAAAATACCGCTCTCATCCCAAATGTAAATCGATTCATTGCTCTTAAAAATACATCTTTTTTCAATCTTCCCACATCAAGAGAACAATAATGTTTTTCTTTATTTCTTGTTTTTTTCTGATTTGCTGAGATAGTATCCGTAGATATATCCTTAATCGATTCATCTGGAATGCCGATTAAAATTGAAAAACGAACCATTTGCCTTAAAGATAACAAAAACATGACAACTGAAAAAACAATAACCGCAACAAAAAGTATCAACTTATATTGTGCAATAACTTCAGTTGATGTTGGAGCAAGTGTAGCAATTCCATCAAACCCATTAACAGGGTTTTGCAACAGTAAACCTAATAGTAGAAGCATTGATGATGAAAGAAAAGTGGCAGCCATAATCAAATTTCTCATAGTCTGAACTGCAACAAGTGTTTCTGTAGGCTCAGTCATTCTTTTAACCCACAAACCATAGATTATGTTTAAAAATCCTCTTTTACCCCAACATGGTTTTTTAATCCCATATAATAACCGTATAGTATAGACTAAAACACAAATAATGAAAATTATCAATGCTGCAATGTTTAGGAGTTCATTTGAAATCATGTTTCGTCAAGATAGTTTATTGTTAATTTAAATATTTCGATGAAAAAAATTATTTATGATATGATCACTTAAAATAAAAGCAAAAAAATATTTGTAAAACATATATAGCTAATTAAATTATGATGTCACATACACGATCTAATACTGGTTGAATCTAAACCTGATTATATATTATTACATTTTTATTGATTTTTCTAAGTTTTCAAATTGTTTTAAATCAAGATTGAGAGCTTTGGCTATACGACGACCATAATCAGGATCTGCTTTAAAGAAGATTTTTGTTTGACGAATCTGGATATCCTTATTCGCATTACATAGATGAGTTACAATATTATCTATAAGATGATTACGATCTTTATCAGTCATAACTTTTCTATATAAATCTCCTGCTTGAACAAAATCATCATTTGGATGAGTATATTTTTGCCGTGCTGCTTTACCTAAAACTTCAAAATCAGGTTCAGCTGCATCAATACTTGGCTCTGGACCACCAAAACTGTTAGGATAGTAATTTGGTTTACCTCCTTCATTACCATCAAAACGCATATAACCATCACGTTGATAATTTTCCATTGTCATGGCCTTTGGTCGGTTAACTGGTAAAAGATGATAATTTGGACCAAGTCTGTAACGATGGGCATCATGATAAGCAAAAAGACGTCCCTGTAGCATCTTATCCGGTGATGCAGCAATACCTGGCACAAAATTACCTGGAGAAAATGCAGCTTGTTCCACCTCTGCAAAATAATTATCAGGATTACGATTTAAGACCATGCGACCGACAGTAATTGGGGGAAAATCTTTATGCGGCCAAACCTTTGTTACATCAAACGGGTCAAAACGATAGTTTTCAGCTTCCTCTGGAGTCATTATCTGCAATTCAAGAATCCACGAGGGATAATCTCCTTTTTCTATCGCTTCATATAAATCACGTGTTGCGTGATCAGGATCTTTTCCTTTTAAAATATCTGCTTCCCCGCGTGTTAGATTCTGTATTCCTTGATCTGTTTTGAAATGATATTTCACCCAGAAATATTCACCCTTTTTATTATACCATTTAAAGGTATGACTGCCATATCCATTCATATGACGATATGTTTTAGGAGTTCCACGATCTGAAAAAAGAATTGTAACCTGATGTATTGATTCAGGTGTTAAAGACAGAAAATCCCAGAACATATTTGCATCTTTTGTATTTGTTGCAGGATTTCTTTTTTGAGTATGAATAAAATCAGGAAATTTTATAGTATCCCTAATAAAAAACACAGGTGTGTTGTTACCTACAAGATCATAATTACCTTCTTTGGTATAAAATTTAACTGCAAAACCTCGAGGATCACGCTCTGCATCAGCAGAACCTTTCTCTCCACCAACTGTAGAAAAACGAACAAAAACCTCGGTTTTTTTACCAATTTTTGAAAGAAAATTAGCCTTAGTATATTTTGTCACATCATTTGTGACCTCAAAATAACCACCGGCACCTGCACCTTTAGCATGAACAACTCGTTCAGGTATACGTTCGCGGTTAAAATGAGCTAGTTTTTCCAATAAATGAACATCCTGAATGAGAACAGGCCCGCGATCACCTGCAGTTACACTATTTTGGTCATCTTCGACTGGCTTTCCAAAATTAGTTGTTAAAATCTTTTTATTTTTTACCATTTTACTCCCCATTAAAAGCTATGTAATATTCTTAAGAAAGGATTATGATTGGTACTATATAAATATTTATTGATTTAACATTTAACTCCTTTTTAATGTTTTAATCGTTAAAATATGAACAGTAACTCCACAAGCTATGATAATCAATAATATTTTTACCCATAAAATGCTTATAACAAAAAAAGCTGAAAATAGTATTGTGATCCAAAGTAAAGATATAGTTGATAACTTGGCTTTTACTGGTATGCCTCTGCCCTCTTGATAATTTTTGATATAAGCTCCAAACCATTTATTGGTTATAAGCCAATTATGAAATCTTTTTGAACTACGTGAGTAACAGGCAGCCGCAAGTAAAAGAAAAGGAGTGGTAGGTAAAAGTGGTAAAAAAATCCCAATCACTCCAATCACTACAAAAAAAGACCCTGCAATAATTAGTAAAGTATTGGATAATTTAGTTAATGTTTTGTTTTTCTTTTTTGATGTTTTTTTCATTTTTTTATTCCTAAATATATATGGATTTAAAAAAACTAGTTATGACAAGTATTGATAGGTACTTAAAAACGTATTTTATATCATCTGATAATAGTTCTATCTGGAATTTTTCCATTCTTAAAATGTTTATCTAACCAACCTGATATTATATTTTCCCTACTGTCAAAATATCTAACATATGGTTTAATGTCAAGTAAGGGCGTTTCATCCAGCATATCTACTTCAGTAAAATACAGTTTATTTTTCTGAATACGTTGTATTTTTACAACAGATAATCCTACATGATTTGGACGGTGAGGGCTACGTATTGCAAATATCCCATGTGTATCATCTTCAAGAAATGGTTTTGCGATAATTTCTTCTCGATCAGACTTGTGAAAATAGTAAATAAGTATACAATAGCTGAATTTATCCAAATCTTTTAAGCCAGTTATGTATTCATTTTTTAGTTCAACCCAGGCCTCTACATCATCTTTAAAACGCCCTTGTATAGGAATTTCTTTACTTTCTTTATATGGAGAATGAATTGTTCCGATCGGGCGAATTTTTATTTGTTTCATAGTTTCAAATCATTAAACTCAATATTTATCTATTTAAAAACATACTTGTTAATTTATACTAAGAAAACTAACTGATTATTTTTATCGCTATCTGTTTCAAATTTTTTATTAAAAGTGATACAATAAATAAAAACGCTAAGGAAACTACAATAGTTGCACCGGGTGGTAAATTATAGTTGAGAGACAATATTGATCCTATAAATGTGACTACACATCCTATGATTATTGCAAAAATCATCATATTTCTTAGATTATGTGTAAAAAGATTAGAAATCGCTGCAGGAATTGTAAGCATAGCAATTACTAGTATTACTCCAACTACTTTTATCAAAACCACAGTTGTCAGAGCAATTAAAATCATTAAAATAAAATAAGATAAATCGACTTTTACCCCAGATATACGTGCAAACTCTTCATCAAAAGTAAGTATTTGTAAATCTTTATACAAAAATATTGTAATAATTATTATTAGTACGGTCAATGCTAACATTAGGTATAAATCCTGAATTTTAATAAGTAAAACATTTCCAAAAAGAATGCTTACAGGGTCCTGTACGATAATAACACTTCGGTCAACCTGATTTAAAAAAAGAACACCAAGTGCCATACCAACAACCCATAATATACCAATAGTTGAATCTTCACGTAATCTTTTTCTAATAAAAGGAAGACCTATTATTGTTGCAGATGCAAGCGCAAAAATCAATGCACCCATTAAAGGCTCGATAAAAATAAAACCTAAATATTGTAGGTAATATGCAAAACCGATACCCCCGAAAGTAGTATGAGCAATTCCTCCGCTAATAAAAACAATACGTTTTACAACAACATACGTTCCAATTATTCCACAAGTGATACTTGCTAAAAAAACAGCTATAAACATTCTTTGAACAAACGGAAATTGAAATAATTCAAATATATCCATAAACGCTTACACTCACTTATTTTTTAAAGATTTTTTATTTTTTTTATGCTCATCTAAAACTCTATGTGGTACACCATGAGCTATAAGATCAACCGGGCAGTTGTATGTTTTTTCAAGCATCTCTTTACTAATCATTTTTTCATCATCATGGGTAAACATATAGTGATTAAGGCAAGCAACACGAGTAACATAAGATGATATAACGCCAATATCATGGGTTACTAGAACAATTGTCACTTTTTTATTTAACTCTCTTAAAAGATTATAAAAATTAGTTTGCAGATCTTTATCAATACTTGCAGTTGGCTCGTCAAGAAGTAGAATTTTAGGATTTGATACAAGAGCACGAGCAATAAAAACTCTTTGTCTTTGACCACCTGATAGCTCGCTAATATGACGTTTTCTGTATTTTTCCATATTTACTTTTTTAAGTGCTTGAATCGTTGCTTTTTTATCTTCAGAAGAGTATATCGGATGAAAACCACGAATACTTCTCCTACCCATTAAAACAACATCCCAGACAGATATTGGATATTGCTTATCATATTCAGAATACTGGGGTACATATCCAACGTTTTTTCTTCCAAGTTCTGGTGTTTGACCAAAAATCTTTGCAGTTCCAGAAATAGGTTTTAATAAGCCTAAAATCACTTTTAAAAGAGTTGATTTTCCACCACCGTTAGGACCAATTATTCCAAAGAAATCTCCATTGTATATATCACAATTTATGTTTTCAATAACTATTTCATTTTCGTATCCTGCAGAAAGATTTTTTATTTGAATTGCAACACTTTTTTCTTTCATAAAAATAACTCTTCATTATTACTATCAAAATTATTTTGCAAATATTAAATGTTTTTAAGACTCTTCAAATCCTGTAACCATATCCTGTGCAAGTTTAAGTATCGTTGATTCATAATTAGTCATTAGTGGATTTGCAAAAACAACACTTCCACCAATCTCAGCTGCAATGGTTTCTGCACTGGAAGTATCAAATTGAGGTGAGACGAAAATAACAGTTATGTTTTCATTTTGTGCTTGTTCAATTATTGCAGCAATACCTGCAGGTCCCGGTTGTTTACCTCCAGCTTCTATCGCAATCATCCTTAGATTATATGTATCACCAAAATACCCCCATGCCGGGTGATACACCATAAAAGATCTACCCTCATAAGGATCTAATTTATCGCTAACATTTGCATTTAAATTATCAAGTTTTAAGATATAATCTTCATAATTAGAGTAATATTCTTGTTGATTCTCAGGATTGATTTCAACTAATCCGTTGTATACAACTTCTGCCATTTTTTTGAAGTTTAGAGGAGAAGTCCATACGTGTGGATCAGTCGATCCATGATCATGACTATGGCCATGGTTTTCATTATGATGTTCTCCTTCATCGTGACTGTGTTCATCTCCCTCATCATGATGATTATCATGTCCATAATGCTCATCAAAAGAAACAACTGTAATTTCTTCTGAGCAGTCAAACACTTTTAAATTGGGATTTTGCTCAAGAATAGTAGCCATGTGAACAAGTTCAAATTCTACACCTGATCCCACCTTAAAATATGCCGTTGCTTGAGAAACTTTTATCATCTGATCAGGTGTTGGTTCAAATGAATGAGGGCTTTCACCAGCAGGCACCATAACTGTAACATCAACATAATCCCCACCTATAAATTCAACCATTTCAATCTGTGGAACAATGGTAACTAAAACGCCAATACGATCTGAAGTTTGATTATCAATACAACCGGATAATAAAACTGTTATCATTGCGATGCACATCATACTTGAATATAAGATTTTTTTATTCATCATATAATTCTCCCCGTACAAGCCTATCTTTAATAATATTTATATAATTTGTTATTAACTTTTATGACTAAGTATATAAATATCTTA
>CAZKUB010000057.1:0-5000 GCA_964555835.1 uncultured Thermoplasmatales archaeon | reverse complement strand
GCGAACCTCAAACCGCTCAGAGGAAAGAAATAAACGAAAGACTATCAAAACTTCAAGAAGAAATATCTGATTATTGTTATCAATGTGCTAAATGTACATCAGGATGTGAAGCACATAAACTTTTAGAGCTTGAGCCACATAAAATGGTCGCACTTCTAAAAAAAGGACTCATAGACGAAATGGTCAACTCAGATATAATTTGGACATGCATGAGCTGTTTTAAATGCAGAGAGCGCTGTCCGCAAAAAGTAGCACCTGTAGACGTATTATTTGCACTTAAAAACATGGCTGTTGCAAGTGGAAAACAAATACCGGGTAACTACACTGCACTTCTTCAATCGGTTCTTTCAACTGGTCTTTTACAAGAAGTAAAAAGTGTAAGTACTCGTGATAACAAGACAAAGAATAGAACTGACCTTTGCCTTCCTGAAATATCAAAACCAAAAGACCCTGCAAAATTCATGGGAATGCTATCAAAACTTGCAGTGGAGAAGGTGTGATAGGGGGAATAATGAAATGAAAAAATATGCTTTTTATCCTGGTTGTGTAATGTCTACCGAACAATATGCTTATGAGATGAGTATTCGAGAGATAATGCCTTATTTTGACATAGAACTTGTTAATCTCGACAATTTTTCATGCTGCGGAGAGCCTCTTAAAAGCGTTAATCAAATGATGACACTTACACTTTCTGCAAGAACTATCGCAATTGCAGAAAAAGAAGGACTTGACATATTTGCACCATGTCCAATGTGTCATATGGCACTTACTGATGCAAAAAATATTCTAGATACAGAGAATAAAATGAGCGATAAAGTTAACAAATTCTTAGCTGATGAAGGACTCAAATACACAGGAACTTCTGATGTTTTAAGTATACTTGACATTCTCTACGATGTTGTAGGTATCGAAAAAATAAAAAAGAAAGTCAAAAAACAACTCAAAGAACTAAAAGTTGCAACACATTATGGCTGTCATCTAATACGTCCTAGTGAAATTGGAAGACCCGATGATGCAGAAAACCCTCAGAAAATGGAAAAAATCCTTTCTGCAATTGGTGCAAAACCTGAGTATTATCCTGAAAAACTAGATTGTTGTGGTGGGCTCTTAACAGCAAACTTGCCAGAATCTGCTCTTACTAAAACCGGACAAAAACTACAAAGCGTCCAGGAACAAAAATTCGATGCTTTTGTTGATACATGTCCATGGTGTCACAGACAGTATGACTCAAAACAAACAAAAGCAGGTGAAACCGTTGCAGCAAAACTAGAAGTCCCAGTTCTTTACTTGACTCAACTGATAGGGCTGTCATTTGGTATTTCAAAAGAAAAACTTGGTCTTGATCTGAATCTTAGTCCTGTTGATAAAGTTGCAGGAGGTAAATGAATATGAGCAACAAAATTGGTGTATTTGTTTGCCACTGTGGAATAAATATTTCACAAACAGTTGATGTCAAAAAACTTGTAGAATATGCAAAAAGTTTAAAGGACGTTGTTGTCAGTAAGGACTACAAATATATGTGCTCTGATGTTGGAGCAAACCTCATTAAAGATTCCATTAAAAAGAATAAAATCAACAGTGTTGTAATTGCCTGCTGCAGTCCTCGTATGCATGAACATACTTTCCGCGGAGTTGTAGAAGCAGGTGGAATAAATGCATTTAATCTTGAAATTGCAAATATCCGTGAGCAATGCAGTTGGGCTCATGATGATAAAAGTCTTGCTACTGAAAAAGCAAAATCACTTGTACGTGCTGCAGTTGCAAAAGCAAGACTTCTTGAACCACTTGTAAAATCAAAAATAGATGTAACACCCGAGGCACTTGTAATAGGCGGTGGAATTGCAGGTATTCAAGCATCGCTTGATCTTGCAGATCAAGGTCACAAAGTGTATCTGGTGGAAAAGAGCCCGAGCTTAGGAGGGAGAATGGCTCAGCTTGATAAGACTTTTCCAACTCTTGATTGCAGCGGATGTATTCTTACTCCTAAGATGATGGAGGTTTTGAATCATCCAAATATTGAGCTTCTTACATATTCTGAGGTTGTTGATGTTGAAGGAAGCATTGGAAATTACAATGTTAAAATCAAAATGAAAGCACGATTTGTCGATATGGATAAATGTACAGGTTGCGGGGATTGTGTTGATGCTTGTCGTATGAAAGGTCATGTTTTATCTGATTTTGATGAAGAAATTGGGAAAAGAAGTGCAATTTATATACCCTTTCCACAAGCTGTTCCTCTGAAGTGTACGATAGATCCAAAAACATGTTTAATGCTTACAAAAGGTAAATGTGGAAAAGAAGCTCTTTGTGTAAAAGCATGTGATGCAGGTGCAATTGATTTTAAGCAAAAAGATAAAGAGCGTGAAGTAAAAGTAGGTGCGATAATAGTAGCAACTGGTTACGATTTACTAGATCCTAATATTATGTATGAATATAGTTATGAAAACTCTAAGGATGTAATAACAAGTCTTCAAATGGAGCGTCTTATTAATTCATCAGGACCTACAATGGGGGAAATCATCTGTCCGTCAAACCGTGAAAAACCAAAGAGTATCACATATATTCTTTGTGCAGGCTCCCGTGATGAAAATGAATGTGCTTGGTGTTGCCGGATTGGATGTATGAGTGCTCTTAAACAAGTTTATCTTTTAAAAGAAAAACTTGGCGATGATGTTGAGATAAATATTTGCTATACAGATATCCGTAGTTTTGGAAAAGGATACGAAGAGTTTTATAGAAAAATTCGTGGAATGAATACAAATATGTTTAGAGGAAGACCTTCAGAAGTTAGAAATATGAAGGATAATCTTATAGTTGATATCTTTGATACAACTACAAATAAACTTTTTGAAATAAAAACAGATCTTGTAGTAATAGTACCTGCACTTGTTGCTCGTGCTGATTCTGAGGAGATATCAAAACTACTACGTATTTCAAAAGGCTCAGATGGGTTTTTGCTTGAGTCTCATCCAAAATTAAAACCCGTGGATACTGCTACAAATGGTATCTTTATAGCCGGTTGCTGTCAGGCTCCAAAAGATATCCAGGATACAGTTGCACAAGCAAGTGCTGCAGCGGCTCGTGCTGCAAATATTTTGTCTAAAAAAGAACTTGAAGCTGAGCCACAGGTTTCATGTGTAGATGAAGATTTATGCTCAGGATGTGGAACATGTATTATGGTTTGTCCCTATCAAGCAATTGAGCTTGTCAAAGAAAAAGATGATAAATCACATGCTAAAGTAAACGAAGCACTTTGTATGGGCTGTGGCGCTTGTGTTTCTGCATGTCCTTCAGGTGCTATGCAACAACATGGATTTAAGGATAAACAACTTATGCCTATGATAGATGAAACAGTTTAAATCAATCTTTTTTATTTCTTTTAGATAATGAATATTGTTAGAGGCTTACTTTCAGATTATTTCCATATCTTGAACAATGATAAATATGCAAGATACTTATTTTGTAAAAGTAGTCCTGTATCATTTGATAAATCCGATTCAACTGAAAATCTCTGGAGAACACATGATAATCTTTTGAAAAAACTAAAGTTATGTGATGTTGAACCTGATCTCTCTTTACTTGATCTTAAAATTGAGCTTGCAAATCGTATTTTTAAGAAATGCAACTTTTGTGAGAATAAATGTAATGTCAATAGAAACAGAATTGAAGGTAAATGCGGTGTTAAACAATCAAAGATCGCATCTGAGTTTTTACATATAGTTGAAGAAAATGTTCTTGTCCCATCTCATACTATTTTTTTCTCAGGATGCACCTTTAGTTGTGTTTTTTGTCAAAACTGGGATATAAGCCAAAAAAACGGCGGAGTATTTATTGAACCTTTGCAACTTGCAGATATTATTCATAGTAGAAAACAGCAAGGCTCCCGTAATGTAAACTGGGTTGGTGGTGACCCTACGCCAAATATTTTGTATATTTTTAAGACTTTGAAAAAAATAAGTGATAACCTCCCGCAAATCTGGAATTCCAATATGTACTGCAGTCTAGATACTATGAATCTTTTGAATGGAGTGTTTGATTTGTATCTCACTGATTTTAAATATGGAAATAATAATTGTGCAAAAAAGTTTTCACAGGTTGATAAATATTTTGAAATAGTATCTCGTAACCATAAAATTGCTTATAAAAACGGTGAGATACTCCTTCGTCATCTTGTTTTGCCTAACCATATTGAATGTTGTTCAAAACCAATATTAGACTGGATAGTTAAAAACATTCCAAACTGTGTTGTAAATATTATGGCGCAATACAGGCCTGAATACAAAGCTTTTGAATTTGAAGATATTTCACGGTCTGTTTCTGCAGATGAATTCTATGAAGTAAAAAAATATGCAGATAAAATAGGAATTAATCAGATTTAAAAAACTATTTTTGAATTGTTTGTTTAAGCTTATTTATTCTATCACGCAGCTTTATTGCACGTTCAAAATCAAGATCATCTGCTGCTTGTCTCATCTCTATTTCCAGCTCGATTATCATTTTTGGAATATCTTTTTTAGGAATATGTTTTATATCTTTTATATCAACTATTTTTTCTTTTATCGGCTTTATTATTGTCTCAGGGGTAATATTGTGTTTTTTATTGAATTCTAACTGTATATTTCTTCGCCTGTTGGTTTCTTCAAGGGCATTTTTAATTGAGTCGGTATTTTTATCTGCATAAAGTATTACTTTTGAGTCTACATTTCTTGCGGCACGGCCGATAATCTGAATCAAGCTTCTTTTATCTCTTAAAAAACCTTCTTTATCTGCATCAAGAATCCCTATTAATCCTAGTTCAGGTATATCTATTCCTTCCCTGAGCAGTTTTATTTCAACAAGAACATCAAATATTCCAAGACGAAGTTGTCTTATTATTTCTGAGCGCTCCAGTGTATCTATCTCTGAGTGAAGATAACGGGTTTTAATATTTTTTTCAGCAAGAAACTCTGAGAGTTCTTCTGCCAGACGTTTTGTAAGAGTTGTTACTAAAACCCTGTTTT
>CAZKUB010000056.1:0-5246 GCA_964555835.1 uncultured Thermoplasmatales archaeon | reverse complement strand
GTGATGTTTTCTCCAATGTTTTTCTTATGTCTTTTTATCGATTTTTCTAGTGATGGTCCTGCCGCAAGAACAATTATTTATTTGTTTTTTATCAAGTTTTCAATTTTTTTTAGATCTACTATTTGTTTTTTTTTAAGAGTTGAATCAAGAAGATAAGCAGACTTTTCATCATCTTTAAAATTAAGCTCTAGATCATTTATTATTTTTTTATAAAGAAGTTTCCATTCATTGTATCTCATCTAGAAAAGCCTTCTTTTAATTTTTATTAGCAACTTTTTTTCCTTTTTTTTCTTCATTTTCCTGGTAATTATCGTTTTCTTTTTTGAGACGATAAATTATCGAACCTATCACTAAAATTAATATTCCTGAGAGTGTAAACAAAATAAAGGACTGCTGTTGAAAAGGTTCAAATGTAAAACTAGCAGGTGTATTTTTAAACGCCCAGTAAAGCGCATCTAAACTTGCATATGATATGAAACCAAAAGCCAGAAGAGAAAACGGTGCCATATAATAATTAGAAAGTAACTTATTATCATGTACATATGTATCTAATGCTCGTCCAAATATTACAAGCATACCTGCAATTACTATTCCTCCAATTAAATGACAAACAAATGAAAGAACAGGTAAAAGCCAGAATTCTTGTTCAAAGTCTGTATTAGTATATGCATATATTCCAAATGCAATTAGCACTACTAACGATATAACATATGTGTATATCGAAAGTTTTCCTGTAAGAAAACCAGACTTTATATTTTCCCAGATCCGTGATATGTTTCTTTCCCATTTAAAAGCTCTAATTATTAAAAATAAGCCAAGTGTCATAACTATGGCACCTGTTCCGCTACCGGACATACCTATTATTGTAAAGAATGACCAGACTATTAGTACAAGCGCTAGTGGTAATACAAACTGTTTTAGTACTTTTTCATCTTCAAGTATCTTCATAACACGATAATATGTATCTTCTATCTCTCGGCTTTGTTTGACAGATACTCTGTTTATAGAAGTTATTTTTATTCTTGATTGAATCAAGGGTAGAATGTGTTCGTCTTCTGCACCATCAGATATAAGAATTACATCTTCTGCTCCAGTTTTTTCTATTACCTGTTCAAGCTGTCCCGCTAGGATTTCATCAGATTTAAAACCTACGTTTATATGACCGCATATCGTTGCTATTTCAACGTTTTTGTTTTCTTTTTTGAGTTCATTATAAATTGATATTGCATAAAAAATTGCGTTTAAATCTGAATCTTCTGCATCTTTTTGTCCCAGTTTATTTGCAGCTTCGAGATTTTTATCATATCCAATTATAGGGCTTTCTACCTTTGCTTTTCTCCCAAAATCATCGTCCCGATCTATGTTTAAAACTAGGGTTTTCATAACTATTACAAACTGTGTATCATTTGTTTACTATATAAGAATTTTACCTATTTTCCGGGTCAACTAATTAAAAAAATAAAAAAATTCAATAAACACGGTGTTTATTTCTATTTATTATGACAAAAATGCTTTACATGGAAAACATTAATGGAAACTATATAAAAGAATTTACTGCAACTGTTACAAAAAGCAAAGAAGATTACATCTGTTTTGATAAAACCGCTTTTTATCCCGAAGGCGGCGGACAGCCTTCAGATACCGGTTTTATAAAATGGGATGATACAAAATCAGAAGTTATACATGTACTAAAGAAAGGTGATGCTATCAAACATATAATTAAAGGTGAAAAACCACCTGCTGGAACAAAGGTTACTGCAGAAATTAAATGGGGTCTGCGTTATAAACATATGAAAATGCATACCGCACAACATATCATTTCAGGTATTGTGTATGATAAATACAATGCAAGAACTGTAGGTAACCAGATACATGTAGATTACTCAAGGGTTGATTTTCATCCTGTTAAATTTTCAGAGAAAGATTTAGAAGAAATAACTGCATATTTTAATGAAATTATTTCGCAGAATCTACCTGTGAAAATATATGAAGAGGAAAGAACAAGCCTTGAAAAAAGGGTAAATTCCCAAAGATCAAATCTTGACTTGCTGCCTAAATTTATTTCAAAGCTAAGAATTGTGGAAATTAAAGATTATGACATTTGCCCATGTGCTGGAACCCATGTAAAAAACACAAGTGAGATACCAAAAATCAAAGAAATTAAGAGAGATACCAAAGGAAAAGATACAGATAGAATTATTTATTCTTTGGATTACTAAAGTTCAAATTTTATTTCAACGTTTTTAATTTCATCTACGCCTTTTAGTGTTCTAAGCATCCCGCATATGCTATTTTTTATAAATTCTGCTGGAAACTCAGATAATGGTATATTTTTTCCATTTACTTTTATAGTTATATCATCCATATTTATTCTCCCTTATTTTTCTTTCAATAAATTTGTAGAGTTTTTCAAAATCTCCTTTGTAATCCAATATTGTGTTTTCTCTTTTTTGTATATCACCTATACGAACTTTAGGGATATCTATTTCATTTACGCTTTCAATAAAGATTATATCTATTTTCTCAAATGTTGTCAAATAGTTTATTATATCTTTTATTGAAAGTTTTTTCTTTAGTATAAAATCAGTTTCTAAAAGTGATGATAAAACAACAGGGTTTGCACCTGCTTGTGCATGGTTGTATGTATCTTTTTCTTCTTTGTCAAAACTTATTTTTTTATCAGAGCATTTTATTGTTGCAACACTAAATTTTGCTTCTTTTAATCTTTTAATTAAATCTGTTATAAGTGTCGTCTTACCAGTATTTGATTTGCCATAAAATCCAATGATATATGGTTTCATTTTTTCAAAACCACAAAGTCAAAATACATTTTAAAGTTAACCTTAAACAAGAGATAAATGGATAAAAAGCCTTATATCGCATTGTTTATCAGTATTATTTCAGTATCATTTGCAGCTATACTTATAAAATTAAGCACTGCAGAGCCATTAACTATTGCATTTTACAGAGTGCTTTTTACAGCATTATTTATACTTCCATTTATAATCTTTTTAAAACAAACTAGAATTGAAATAAAAAATATTTCAAAAAAAACATTTTTTATAATGTTTGCAATAGGTGTAATACTTGCAGCTCATTTTGCATTTTGGATAACATCGCTTAACTATACCTCTGTTGCAAGCTCAGTTATACTAGTTACAGCCCATCCAATACTAGTAGGTCCTGTTTCACATTTTTTCTTTAAAGAAAAATTATCAAAAATAAATTCTATTGGAATTATCACATCAGTTGTAGGTGTGATAATACTTGTAATGGGAAACAGGCAACTAGGTGCAGAAAGCATAGACACAATAGAAGGAAATATGCTTGCAATACTTGGAGGGGTAATGGCAGGGTTGTATATTATTGGTGGTCGAAGAATTAGAAGAACAGTATCTGTTACAACATATGCTTTCACAGTCTATAGTATAAGCGCAATATTTCTACTGGGTTTATGCTTAGCATTTAGTGCTGAGTTGACAAATATCAGCATAAATGATTTTCAGATTTTCATAGCATTAGCATTAGTCGCAGGAATCCTAGGTCATACTCTGTATAATTGGTCTCTCAAACATGTCAGAGCATCACTTGCATCAGTGGCATTACTTGGTGAGCCATTAGGCTCCAGTATATGGGCTATACTTATACCTGTAATAGGCGAGATACCCTCAAGGTATACAATAATAGGTGGAGCAGTAATATTATTTGGAGTTTATATGACTTCAAGAAAAACAAAGATATTGGTTTAACAAAATTTAAAAATGTTATGTTTATTTCATTTAAACGAAGAATATGGCAGAAAAAGATAGTTCAAATAAGTTAATTACAATAACGCTGGTAGTAGTAATATGCATAGCTGCAATAGTATTTTTATATGTAAATTTGCCAGAAAACGATACAATTATTCCAGATGATGAAATAGAAGATCCTGTTGAGCCTGTTACTTTACTTACAATTATCTATAATGATACGCAAAAGAGTTATACACTTGAGGATTTAGAGAATTTTTCAGCAACAACTGGATATGGACGACATATCAGAGGAAGATTACTTCCGGATACTGTTCTAATTACACCTGATTTAAATGAATCAGCATGGATTTTTACGGGTGTTGATGTATCTTTAATTTTAGAAGAATTTGAAGATTTACCTGATGATTATAACATAACAGTTACCTCAAGTGACGACTGGGTAACGCCCTACTCAAGAGATAAGGTTATGGGATTTGTAAATATCTATAATGAAACAGGTAATATTACTGCAACATCTGGTGCAACAATGATTCTTGCCTATAAACAAGATGGTGAATATATCAGTGAAGAAGATGGAGGGCCCTTACGAATCGCATTTGTCAACTCTGATATAATAACAGATTCAGGTTTATGGGCTAAATGGGTTGTATCAATAGAAATTATAGAAATATAAATCTGACCGCAAGCTTTTTTTCTTTGCATTTTATATTAGTTATTAATTTATGAGAAATATAGGGGAGCTTATTAGTAGTACTAAGAAGTATAAAAAATCAATAGTGCAACAAGAGTTAAAAAGCAAAAAAAACACAGTTGCCTATGTAACTTTTAAAGGAAAACCCCGTGTTTTTAAATGGTTTGTACCAGGTTTTAAAAGACAGATGGATATAGAATACAATATCCTTAAAAAAGGATCATCAAAACTTAATATACCAACAGTTTTTGAAATGGATGATAAACATAATGTCCTGATTAGCAGTTATATAATAGGGGAGAATCTCTGTGATATAATAAACGATGATAAAACAAATCAGAGTGAAAAAGAAAGACTAATGATAATTCTTTCAGAATGGTTTTATAATTTTCATAATTATTTCAAAAAAGATAAAGATTTTACGATAAGAGGTGATCCTTCTCTAAGAAACTTTCTATTAACTGATAGAATATGGGGTGTAGACTTTGAAGAAGCAAGAAAAGGCAGACCTGTAGAAGATTTAGCAGGTATGTGTGCTTCAATACTTACAACAGATCCAATGTTTACAAAAGAAAAATTCAAATTATGTAAAATTTTATTAGAGGATTACAACAATCGTGCACCTGGAAGAATTATAAATGCAAATGAAGAAATATCTTATGCTCTCTTAGAAAAGATACAATGGAGACCTGAAGACGAAGAAATTTTAAGAAAACACAGCAAGAATATAAGAGAAAAAGGTTTAGTTTAAAAAGACAAAAAGAAAATAATTTTTAGTAATTATTTCCAAAGTTGGAATCAAT
>CAZKUB010000055.1:0-3783 GCA_964555835.1 uncultured Thermoplasmatales archaeon | reverse complement strand
AATACTTCCTTTTTTTCTTCAAAAAAATTCAAATAATTTTTTCCTAAATTTTATATTTGGTGTAAATGGGATTAACTCTTACTTTCCTGTAACGCTTTTTATTATATGGGGTGTTGCTGTCGCCACTTCTTTATATTGTCTAAGTGTATATAAACCGTACAAATTAATTAGAGATGATATCAAACAAATTGAAACAGAGTTTAGCGATGCTTTGTATATACTTGGTAAACGAATTTCTGAGGAGAAATCCCCTGAAGAAAGTTTTTTGTATGCTGCAGATACAATGCAGGGATCTAAGATTGCTGAGGTTTTTGCAAAAACCGGTTACAACTTAACTGCGATGCATTCAGATATCAAGGATGCTATGTTTAATCCTGAATATGGGTCTTTAAATCATGTTTATTCTGATAGAGTAAAAGCAATAATGAGACTTTTTGTAGAAGGAATACGAAAGAGTCAGAAAGCTGTAAGTATATCTATTATACGAATAGCGGATCATTTAAAAGAACTACAAGCAGTTGAAAAAAAAATAAAAGATATGCTTTTTACTTTAACATCAACACTGCGCTCGACTGTCGCTGTTTTTGCACCACTTATAGGTGGTGTTACTCTTGCAATTACAAAGCTTATCTCAAATATATTAGGTGGGCTTTCTGAAAAAATTCCTGCGGGTGATATATCAGATTCTACAGGTGTTATATCTAGTATTTCTGACTCTTTTACCATTGAAAATATAAGACCAGAATATTTTGTTTTAGTAATTGGAATATATATTATTGAATTGGTTTTTTTACTTGTCAGATTTACAAATGGCATTGACGAGGGTGATGATAAATCGATGTATATGTATTCTCTTGGCAGAGTTATGCCTATTTCTATTTTTGTTTTTTCTATAACCGTTATTATTGGACAATTATTTTTCTCAAATATTGGTATAAACTAGTTTTTTTAGATTTTAAATTTTAATAGTAAATAAAAAGCTATATTGGTATTTTTATACCTGATGCATCTTTTTTGTAATTTCCAAAATCCGGGATCTTTATTAACATTTCTTTAGTAAATATAGGTCCTTCATGGCAGACTCTAATTCCTTCTCCAATACAGCATTGACCACATATTCCAAAACCGCATTTCATGTATCTTTCAAGTGATGCCTGGACCGGTGTTTTACCAGATATATCAATTAATCTTTTCATCATTTTTTCAGGTCCACAGGTAAGTATCATATCATAGTTATTTTTAGATATAAGCTCTTCTGCTTTTTCTGTTACAAATCCTTTGTATCCTTTAGTTCCATCATCTGTTGTTATATGGGTTAATGCACCTGTTTTTTTTATTCTATTTTCAAAAAAGATTTCATCTTTTGTTTTATATCCAAGCACTGCAGTTGAAGATATTTTTTGTATTACTGCTTGTTTTATTGCTGGAGCCAGCATTGCAACACCTGTTCCACCACCTACAAAAAGTATGTTTTTACCTTTTATTTCAAAACCGTTTCCATAGGGTCCACGTATCCCTATTTTATCGTTTTTCTTTAGATTAAAAAGTTTATTTGTTGCATCACCTATTTTTCTAAAAGTAATACCTTTTATTTTATCTTCATTATATGAGACACTCATCGGTATCTCATCAACACCAGGTATCCATACCATATAAAACTGCCCTGGATTAATTTTTTTATTATGCTCAAACTTTATTGTTTTTACACATTTGTTTTCTTCTTTTGTATCCTCTATTTTAACGATTTCTGGATAATTCATATATGTGCAACTCCTACCAGTTCTGAGAGGTCTTTATAACTATGTTTCTTCATCCATTCCTCTATTTCTTCGCATATTTTCTTAAAAACATCTATTCCCCGGTAATACACAGCTGATCCTATTTGCACGCCTGTTGCCCCTGCCATAAAATATTCTATTGCATCTTCTCCAGTACTTATCCCTCCAACTCCAATAACTGGTATTTTTATATTTTTTGATATTTCATATACACAGCGTACACCAATTGGTTTTATTGCATTTCCAGAATAACCGCCGATTTTATTTGAAAGAATAGGTGTTTTTGTTTCTAAATCAATTTTCATGGCTTTTACTGTGTTTATTGCAACTATTGCGTCTGCTTTTGCATTTTCTGCGGCTTTTGCAATTTCTACAATGTTTGTAAGATTAGGTGATATTTTTACAAAAACAGGTATTTTTACTGTTTTTTTAACATTTGAAGTTATATCCTTTATAAGATTAGGGTCAGAGCCTGTTTCTAAACCATATCCTTTTGCATGTGGACAGCTCATGTTAAGCTCTACTGCATCTGCACCGTATTCTTGCATTTTTTCTGCAAGTTCTATGAATTCTTTAGTGTTTGAACCAAAAATACTTCCTATAACAGGAATTTTTAACTTTTTTAGTGTTATTAACTCTTCTGAAAAGTTTTTTATTCCGGGGTTTGGAAGACCCATTGCGTTGATAATGCCATGTTCAAGTTCTATTGCTGTTGGATTAGGATAGCCCTCTCGAGGTTTAAGACCAATTGATTTTGTAACAACAGCTCCTGCACCTGATTTAAAAATACGGGTCATGCTACCTGCATCTTCATTCATTACTCCAGATGCAAGCATTGTAGGATTTTTGAGCTTAAGACTACCTATTTTTAGTGCAAGGCTTACCAGATTAACACCTCATCATTAAAGAAATAAGTACTATATAAAATACTGCGTAAAATACATTAAAACCTATTATTTTCCTATTCATGGATTATCATGTACCTAGTTACTAAATGGTTTGGAACATTTCTGTGCGATGAAAAAGGTATCAAAAAACATATTCTTTTTCCAAAAAATGAAAAAGAAATTACAGATAGACTTCTAAAAATTAAAAATAACAAGATACTTTTAGAAGAAAAAGAAATTTCAAAGCAGTTGATTCCTATCGTTACTGAAAAAAGACTTGAACAAATTGGAAAGTATAAACCGGATGATGATTTTTTCAGAAAAATAGATATAAAACCAGAAGAACATGGTTTTGAATTTTATCTATTGAAAAAAGCATCTGTTCTGGTATCTGATAAAAAAATAACTAAAACCCTTGAATCCCTTGATTTACAGATTATTCAAATGATAAATACTTTTGATGATTTTATACAGACTTTAAATTTGTTTTCTGAAAGAAAAGCCTCTTGGGAGGATATAAAAGCTTCAAAACAGAGAATGAAACCATTAGAAAATTCTTTTATAACAATAAAAAAAGAAATGAAAGCGTTGGAAAAACAAATCGAGAAGGATATGAAAAAATCTGCTCCAAATATATCAAATATCATTGGCCCTATAATCGGTGCACGTTTGATTTCTTCTGCAGGTAGCCTGAATAAACTTGCAATGCTACCGGCATCTACCATACAGGTTCTAGGAGCTGAAAAAGCTCTTTTTAGATTTAAAAAAGAAGGAGGAAAACCTCCGAAACATGGTTATATTTTCCAGCATAATTATATCAATAAATCACCTAGAAATATAAGAGGTAAAATAGCAAGAAGTCTTGCTGCAAAAATCTCTACTGCTGCAAAAGCTGATGTTTTTACTAAAAGGGATATATCTAGGGAATTACTGGAGGATTTAAATCAAAGACTTCAAGAGATTAGAAAACGGTAAAAGTATAAGTAGTTGTTATTTATTTTTTGATTAATAAGATACTTAGAAGCTAAGAGGAAAAAACAGATGAGCGGCATTAAAACAGTTCTTAGAGATATCGGTGGGATATTTCTAATAGTAGGCTTTGCAACTCTTGTTGTATT
>CAZKUB010000054.1:0-1776 GCA_964555835.1 uncultured Thermoplasmatales archaeon | reverse complement strand
GTAAAAGTCATATCGTCCCTGTAGTATAGTTGAATTTTTGGTGGTTTTTCGATCATATCAGGTATGCCTCCTTCTGGTATATTTACTTCTGCTTGTCTTAATTCACCGTCCCAACCAACCTCGAGCCCAGCGGATTCAAGGACAGAACGAAATGGAGCATACGTATTGCCTTGGTAATTAAGTATAGGCAAGTCCGGGTGCATATATTCTTCACCATTTATTATAACTCTGTAGTCGGCTTTGTAGCAAATGTACTCCTGAATAGCTGCCTTTATTGGCAAAACGCTAAACAATATGGCTCCTGCCACGAAGCCTAAAAGATACTTTTTCATGGTATCGCCTCCTTGACAATATTATACAATGTTCATTGTTTCTTTGCAAGTTATTTAAGGTATTTAGTCTCTACAGTGAGGTTTAAGCCTATATGCATTATATCTTCTTTTGTCACGTTTATATATTCATTCTTTTTTAATTTTCTTTCTGCCAAAAGGTTTTTCTTGTCCATAAAGAGTATCCTTCTAATTGTCATATTTTTCTTAGGCTTAACCTCAAAGCATGCTGTATCGCTTTCCATAAATGAGTTAATGACGTGCAGGGTTTCTTGTTTATCGCCTTTTATTCTTATACGTGTAACTTGTTCTTTAAAAGAATCTGTAAGCTTCTTGCTTATATCCATTATTATTCACCTTCTTTTTCATAAAATGCATGAAGATCTCTGCTATCACAGCCCGGCAAGAGCCTTCCAGTGCTCCTATAATGCAGTAAAATATACTTAGTATAGGCAAGTTGTCTATCTCCGCTTGCCATTTCAAGTGCTTTTCTTGCCATGCCTGGGTGTACTTTGCTTTTATCTGGTTTTTTCAACGCATTCACCACCAGTCCATTTGGGATTGTCTTTGTTAATACTTATTGCTGTAATAGGTACTCCTAAAATATGCTGAAAGAGAGTATCCGCATTGTCGATAGCAAACTTCCTTGTGTTTCCGTCATAAAATTGCCCGCTCATAAATTCGTCAAACGTAAGCGGTGGAGGTATTTCAAGACCCATTTCCTTTGCCATGTATGCAACTCTGATACATTCTTTTTGGATACAGCAAAGAATCCGAGACCCTGTTTTTGCGCTGTGCTTAATAATCTCGGTTGTTTTACCCTGTTGTCTTCCTCTATAAATTACTTTTATTTATTTTTCCTCCAGTCTCTTAATAGCCTCACTCGCCGGTATAACTTTAGAGTTTTTCCGTTCTTCTATCATGTCCGCTATTTCTTCGTTTTCTTTCTCCTCGGCCTGCAATACCTTTATAATAGCATTGCACTTTTCTTTAGCTGTAGCGTGGGCAGTCTGAAACAATGCCTCGTATGGTGCAGAAATTAATAATACATAATCAATTTGTTTGCCCTCCGCTTTCAGCTTTTCCTCTACCCCCCATACTGCATCAAGGCTGTTACAGTAATCGGGAACACATGAAAACAACTTGTTATCATATATCCGTACATCCAACCCCATATACTTTGCTATCTTTAAATTGATTTCTTGGTCTGTCATAACTTTATCTCCTCTCAACTTCTAAATATTTTTCAAAAGATAATTCAGGCTCGCTGTCTATGGCCTCTTCTAATGACACACATAAACGTTTTAATAAATATACTCTATAATCGTTCTCTAATTTTTCTTTATAATAATTTCTGTTGCAACAACACTCGTGACTTTAGTCATGAGATAAGTTGCAATGGTTTTGATTCTATTATCCAACCTTTTCTTGCTTGTATCCTTTTCAT
>CAZKUB010000053.1:0-1636 GCA_964555835.1 uncultured Thermoplasmatales archaeon | reverse complement strand
GCATTTTATTAATAAATTATTCAGATCAAATGGACTTGCATGCTAATCATCTAATACTTTTGAGACAAAACCTTTTTTAATACTTTCAACTACCTCATTTCCAGATTTATATATGTTTTTTGTTTTTTCCATAATATAACGCTTGAGGTGTAAAAAAATATGTTTGTATGGATATTTACAATACAAAGCTCAAATGGAAAAATTATCACTAAAAACCCAGTATACGCTGAGAAAAGAAGTAAACTTGGTGACATTATTTTTTGTAAAAGAGAAACAAATTTTTTTAAATATCATCAATAAATATTTTAAAGCAAGGCTTAATACTCCTCGTCTGAGTGAGTATATATGTCTTCTACTTCAACAAAGTACATCCGTCAACCAATAGTAAGCGTTTTAGGTCATGTAGACCACGGTAAAACTAGTTTACTAGACTATATCAGAGGCTCAACTGTCGCAGCGAGAGAATCAGGTGCTATCACTCAACATATAGGTGCAACAGAAGTTCCGATAGATGCAATTTACAAGATATGTGGAGAACTATTAAAAAGTAAAAAATTTACATTACCTGGTCTTTTATTTATAGATACTCCAGGGCATCATGCTTTTACAACGCTTCGTACTCGTGGTGGAAGCCTAGCAGATATAGCAATTTTAATAATAGATATAAATGAAGGTTTTAAACCTCAGACTTATGAATCACTAAAGATTCTTAAACAATACAAAACTCCTTTTATTATAGCCGCAAATAAAATAGATGCAATTTCCGGCTGGCAGAAAACACAAGGTGTTGCAAAAAATCGTATAAACAACCAACGTGTAAATGTAAAAACGGTTTTTGAAGAAAGATTATACGATATGATTGGTACGATTTCTGAAAATAAACTAAATTCTGATCTATACTCAAACATTTCTGATTTTAGAAAAACTATAGGAATTGTTCCAATCTCTGCAAAAACCGGTGAAGGAATATCTGAGCTTTTAATGATTCTAGTAGGTCTTGCACAAAGATTTTTAGAAGAAAAACTACAAATTGAGTCAGGACCTGGAAAAGGAACAGTCCTAGAAGTAAAAGAAGAATTAGGACTTGGAAAAACAATAGATGCGATAATATATAATGGAACCATCAGAAATGATGATAAAATAGTGATAGGCACAAAGGATGAGCCGGTTGTTACAAGAATTAAAGCCCTTCTTAAACCTAAAGAACTAGATGAAATACGCGATCCACGTGAACGTTTTAAAAATGTAAAAGAGGCACATGCTGCATGTGGAATAAAGATTAATTCACCTGATTTGGAGAACGTAATACCGGGTGCACCCATACATGTTGCAACAGAAAAAATCGATGAGATAATACAGGAAATTAAAAAACAAACTAAAATAGATCTTGAGCTTGACGAACAAGGGATACTTATAAAAGCAGATACAATTGGAAGTCTTGAAGCACTTATAAAGGAATCACGGGAGATGGGAATACAAATCAGAAAAGCAGAAATTGGAAATGTATCAAAACGAGATATAATAGAAGCAGATTCAACAATTGATCCTTTAAACAAGGTTATTTTTGCATTTAACGTAAAGATTCTTCCTGAAGCAAAAGACGAACTGAGCAACACAGATATTACATTGTTTTCAG
>CAZKUB010000052.1:0-2467 GCA_964555835.1 uncultured Thermoplasmatales archaeon | reverse complement strand
GTATCAAGATCAAAATTGTACTCAGCTGCCAGGGCCTTCATAATCTGGGAATAATAATTGGAATACCCCATACTGATGAAAGGTATGGCCCCATCATTTATGCTCAGATCAGGATGCTCCACTATAAGCCCGGGGTCCACCTCTTTGTTCACACCCAGGCCGCTGCAAGTCTTGCAGGCCCCATAAGGGCTGTTAAAAGAAAACATCCGGGGAGTAAACTCTTCAAAATCTATCCCGCACTCTACACAGGAAAAGTTCTCAGAGAAGCTCATAAGCTCATCTGTATCCGGCAAATGTATATAGACCAGCCCCTCACTTTCCCTGACCGCGGTTTCCATATCTTCGGTAAGACGCGCCCTTATACCCTCCTTCATCTTCAGCCTGTCTATTACTATTTCCACATCATGCTTTATGTTCTTGTCCAGGTCCGGAGAAAAATCTTCATCCAGCTCATGGATACCGGTCTTGCAGCGTTGTTTCATATCCATTAATTATCTCCCACACTATAAATTAAAATAACTAACTCGCTTAAAATCATTTGCTTATTTATAAAATAGACGCAGTTTATCAGAAATAAATTAATAATACCTGTTTTATTAGTGGTTAAAAATGTGGGGAAATATTAATGAATAAGGATGAAGAATTTCAGAGATATATGATTCAAATCGAGCAATACAAAGAGCAGCTAAATAATCTTGAAATGCAAATGAGCTATATGCAATCAGCATTAGCTGAGTATAACAGAGCAAAAATAACAGTTGAAAACCTAGAAAAATTAGAAAAAGAAACAGAAATGATTATCCCATTAGGTGGTGGGGCATTTATAAATGCAAAACCTAACAATTGCTCAAAAGTTCTAGTAGATATTGGAGCCGGTTATGTAACGGAGAAAAACTATGAGGATGCAGTTAAAAAAATAGATGAAAGAATCAAAATGCTTGAAAAAACCCAAGAGAGAATACAATCGATGATGGAACAACTTGAAGCAGAAGCAAATGAACTATCTCAAAAAGCTCAAAAATTAGCAAACGAACAATAAACAGGTAGAAGATAATGTTTAAGTTTTTAAAGAAAAAAATTAAAAAATTTGAAGATAAGCTAGAAGCAGAATTAGAAGCAGAGTTGTCAAAAGAAGAAACAAAAACAGAACCTTTAAAAAAAGAGATAAAAACAGAAGTCTCTGAAGAAAAAATAGTACAAAAACCAGATGTAAAAAAAGAACCTGTTAAACCTGTAGAAACCAAAAAAACAGTAGAAATACAAAAGCCAGTTGTTAAAGAAGAAAAACCCGTTGAAAAACTAGAACCTGAAAAAAAAGAGTTAAAAAAAGAACTAACCCCTGCGCAAAAAGAAGAAACAGAGAAACTAAAAAGACAAGAACGCAGAGAAAAAATAAAACATGATCGGGAAAAAAGAGAAAGAGAATTAGATGAACAAATAGAAAAATCAATCGAATCAGAGCTTGAACATAACTTAAGAACACGACGTTCTATAGAAAAAACAGTAGGTATTGAAAAAAAAGCTGCTCAGTTTATAAGCGATGAAAAACTCGATGAATTACTGTGGGATCTTGAGTTAGGATTACTAGAGTCAGATGTTGCATATAATGTTATAGACTCCATCAAGAAAGATATAAAAGAAGAATTAAAGCATGTTCCGATTCAGCGTGGAAAAATAAGTGAAACAGTTGAAAAGGTTTTAAAAAATGCAATAGCACATGTTTTAATGAGCAATAAACTTGATTTTAAAGAATTCATTGAAAAACATGAAAAACCTGTTGTAATAATGTTTATAGGAGTAAATGGTAGCGGTAAAACATTAAGCATCGCAAAAATTGCAACTATGCTCAAAAAACAAAACTACTCCTGTGTAATGGCCGCTGGAGATACTTTTAGAGCAGGAGCAATAGAGCAGCTAAGCATACATGCTGAAAGAGTAGGCTGTAAAATAATAAAACATGGACCTGGTGCAGATCCTGCAGCAGTAGCCTTTGATGCAATTGATCATGCAAAAGCAAAGCATAAAGATGTAGTGCTACTAGATACCGCAGGGCGTGTACAGACAAATATTAACCTTATGGACGAAATGGCAAAAATAAAAAAAGTAGCAAAACCCAATCTAATAATTTTTGTCGGTGATGCTCTCTCAGGAAATGATGCTGTAGAGCAAGCCAAGCATTTCAATGAAGTATGTGGAATCGATGGGGTGATACTTACAAAAGTTGATACCGATGCAAAAGGGGGCAGTGCGCTTTCTGTTGCATATACTATCGGAAAGCCTTTATTATTCATTGGTGTTGGACAGGGATACGAAGATCACGTATCTTTTGACCCTGAATGGATGATTAATAATATCTTTGGAAAAAACGAATAAAAAAAACACTATTTTTCCCTTATTTTTATTTTTTGGATAGAACTGTAAAGAACCCTGGATAGACTTGTACAACAACTCCTTTTAAACCCTTCTC
>CAZKUB010000051.1:0-4470 GCA_964555835.1 uncultured Thermoplasmatales archaeon | reverse complement strand
TACTTGATAAAACAAATAACGTATAGTAATTTAATATCAGCAAAAATTAAAAAAATCTTTATAAAAAAAGGACAATAAATGCTTAGAAAAATAGGAATTTTTGTATCAAAACACCCTTGGCTGGTAGTAGGATTTATATTATTTATAACAATTGGTTTTGGAAGTCTGCTACCGGGTCTTGAAATGCAGACAACAATGGATGATTTTTTACCAGAGGACGAAACAGTAATTGCAAATAGAAAAATTAGTGAATACTTTGGCGAGGAAAATGTTGAAACTATAATGATTTACATTGAAAAAAACGAGGCAAAAAGCATCACATCTCCAGATTCACTAAGAGAAATGTATAAGGTTTCAAATAATATAAAAAATGATTTCAAAGAAATAGTAGATATACTCAGTGTCTCAGGTTTTGTAGATATTGTATGTAATATGGAATTTCAAAAAACACTTGATAACTGCTCAAATGAGCAGATTGCAACTGCTTTTAATGATTTGATGGAAGAAGTGGATCATTCAGAAATCAAAATGCTTGAAAACGATGATCCCAACGAACCATTTAATTATAATCCTTATCCTCGAATTTCTAAAGGAAAAAATATCGATAGTATTGATTTGAAAAACTATTATATCCAGCAAACTAAAGATAGTTTAATATTTACATTTGAGGTCTATGATCTATCGGATTTTGAAGAGGAACTCATAAGTCCTGCAAAAGGCCTTACAGTTTATGAATGGTTCTTTGAGTTTAAAAACCTGATAATCCCAGATGAGGCTTTGAATCTTACTTATAAAATAAGTGCGCATGTTGAGCCTAAAAATACTCTCTGGGAGCTGGGTGGGGGCTTTCTAAACAATATTGGAGGTTTTTTTGAGCAAATCAGAAAAGGTGAACTGAGAAATAGCTATCAAAAAAATGCAATGCTTTGGATTAGTATGCCTGATCAACCTATTTCTTTTCCAATAGACCTTGAAACAGGTAGTGTAACATTTAACACAGAAGAAAACAGAATATCGGTATCTGTTTCAAAAGAAGAACTAGGAAAATACGGAATAGCACCGGAGATATATGGTTTTGAATTACCTGCTAGGATTGGAAATAGCCGTGCAGGTTTCAGATATTTTCAAAGACCTGTTTTAAATCTTCCATGGAACCGAGTTACCTTTAATTTTAATTATTTGCAAGATAGGATTGGGAAGTTACAAAACAGACCTCTCTTGGGAAGCATATCTGAAAAAATCCTAATACGTTACAATAATTTCACATGGCAGGAATTCAATGAAATATTTTCGATGCTTGAAGAAAATGATTTTATAATAGATGCTATCAGCCTCAAAGATATTGAAAGCTTTTGGACAATAACAGATTTAGCACCAGATGCTGGGAGAGCTAGCGCTAGTTTATTTATCAAACCCTCTTTGTTCAAAGATTTAAAAGAAGGCAGTACTGCATTTTTATCATATGACAAAGAATACACCAATGCAAATGTAGCACTTATGATCATTCAAATCGATGCGTCCCTTCCTTCAGATGAAATGACAGAGTTGATTAGAAAAATTGTTGAAAGAATAAAAATCTATGATTCAGAAGAAAACTATGTTTCTATGCGCATAACAGGAGGCAAGATAATTGAGTATGAAATAACTGATGTTTCAATGGCTGCAAATCAAATTGTGGCACCTTTGATTTTTATTGTTATAAGTATCATTTTGTTTCTTAGTTTTTTTAAAATTTCTTATGTGCTTCTTCCGTTATTTGGACTTAGTGTTTCTATAGTATGGCTCTTTGGAACAATGGTTCTTCTAAGAATGGATTTTATTATTATTAATGTAGCATTAATCCCTATGATTATGGGTCTGGGGGTAGATTATAGTGTCCATATGTTTCATAACTATAAAGCAGAGATAGAAAAAGGAAAAACAGCAAAAGAATCAATTATTGCAAGTATCACAGATATAGGAACAGCAATGATGCTTGCAACCATAACAACTTTTATTGCTTTTTTATCTTTTTTAACTGCTACAATGGCACCTATGCGTAATTTTGGTTTTTTATGTGCAATTGGAATTGTCTATGTTTTTATTGTAACTATAACACTTCAAGCTGCGGTAAGATATATACTTGATAGGCGAAAAAATCCTGATAAGATCAAAAGCAAGCATGATTTAAATGGTAAGATAATGAAGAAAATCGCCCGAGTAGTATGTACCCATCCTAAACCCCTTGTTCTTATCACGGTTCTTATAACAGTTGTGATGATATTTGGTGCAACACAGGTTAAAACTGGTTTTAACATGGAGGATTTTTTACCAGAGGAAAATGAATCGGTACAGGTTTTAAATGAGGTAATGAAAGAGTTTCCTTTTGCAAGTGATGAGCGAGAAAACATACTTATAGAAGGAAATGTAGCAACGGTTCAAACTCTTAGAGGAATAAGGCAAACTATAGAAAATATGAAAGATAATAAGTATGTCATGTTTACAGCAGATAACGAGCCTAGAACATACTCTGTACTTTCAATTATAAATAAAGCGGTTGATAGAAACCAGTCACTTACCTATGTTTTTAATTTAGACTCAGATAATATTCCAGAGACAAACTCAGATGTTAAGGATTTATTTGATTATTTATACAATAAATATGAGTTTGAGTTAAGAGAAGTTCTTCATAAAAATAAGAATGGTGTATATGATGCAACTCTAATTGTTGTGTACACACATACATTTAGTGTTAAAGATTCTGATTTAAGCACAGTAATGGGTGATGTATATAACGAGCTACAAAACAGTATAGCCTATCTGGATGGAAACACTGCAGTGATCACAGGTGATAATAGTATGATTTTTAGTATAATGAATTCAATGACTGAAAGTCAAATAATTTCTACAGTTATATGTCTGATTCTTGCAGCTTTAGTGCTAATTATCGTATATAAAAAACTAAGTCTCGGGCTTATCGCAATGATACCAGTTTGTATATCAACAGTATGGATTGTAGGCACGATGTATTTCATAGGCTATAGCTTAAACGTTATGACTATTATGATTACTTCACTTACAATCGGTCTTGGAATAACCTATGCTATACACGCAATCGAGCGTTTCAAATTAGTTGCAGCTAAAACAGGTGATGTAATGGAATCTGTATCAGAAACAGTTGGCCATACTGGTGGTGCTCTTATGATTGCAGCAGTTACAACAATTGCAGGTTTTGGAATGCTTATGCTTACCCCCATGCAAGTACAGCAACAATTTGGGTTAATCACAGCACTTACTATCCTTTTTGCGTTTCTAACAAGTATATTTATTCTACCCCCAATCTTAATGTTCTGGGGGCGCTGGCAAAAAAAGAAATATGGCTATATAATAAATTCAAATAAAAACAATAAAAAGAAGTAAATATGATGTTTTTTTAAGTTTAGCTTTTGATGAAAAACTAAGATAATTTTTATATAAAGTTTTAAATCATAGTTTTTTGTTTTTGTTTTTATAAAAACGCAGGGGTAGCCAAGCCTGGTCAACGGCGATAGACTCAAGATCTATTCCTGAAGAGGTCCGCGGGTTCAAATCCCTCCCCCTGCACTAATTTTTACAATTATTTTATTTCCAAAAAAGAAATAAACCTAATAATAATTATTTATCGCCGATTAAAATGATATTTGATAAAGGCAAACCACTCGGCAAGGAATACTGTGAATTATGCAAAAAAGAGATTGAGCCTGGCGAGAAAATGATAATATCTGTAATCTGTCCCCCACATGAGAGACAATTATTTAACAGATTTTACGAACCATCATTTTATGCGCATATCGATAATGCTCCCAAATATCATGAAAAATGCTATCTTAAAAAACATTAAAAATAAATCATAAAATAGAATATTAACATCATTAGGGTTAATTTTTGCCATTAAATTGGCGGTCACATCCCGGCTCCTGCATATTTTTTATTGAAATAATTAATCATGGGCGAAACTATTTAATTTTATTTTATGTTACGTGAATTACATTTTATAGGTGGATAAAAATATGCAAAAAATTCTACGTTTGAATGATCTGTCAGAGTATCAAAAGGATTCTGTGGTTAGTAGAATGATTCTTAATAAAAAATCTGGAACAGTGACACTTTTTGCTTTTGATAAGGGACAAAGTTTAAGTGAGCATACTGCGCCTTTTGATGCCTTGGTACAGGTTATTGATGGCGAAGCAGAGATAACTATATCTGGAGAAAACTTTGCTGTGAAGATGGGTGAAATGGTTGTGATGCCGGCTAACCAACCACATGCTTTAAAAGCAGTTAAAAAGTTTAAGATGCTTTTGACAATGATACGTTCATAATCCAAATTAGTATGAATCTTTAATCATTGTCATAATAGTAAAATGAAGAATAAAACCATTATTTTTTACGATTAATTTATATATTTGTAAGATAATATAATATGTGGTATTATACGTGTCATACAGAGAAAAC
>CAZKUB010000050.1:0-3667 GCA_964555835.1 uncultured Thermoplasmatales archaeon | reverse complement strand
GTGTATGATATGTATTTTTTTGTGTTTGCGCCAAAATATTTAAGAATTCCTTTTTTTGAGACAAATACTGCAATTGCACCTGCGATGAAAAATGCGGGTATGAGACAGGTTAATACATGCTCAGATAGATATTCCATGAGCATGTTGACTCCAGCAATTACTATATCAATAGGGTTCATTTTTTCAACCCGCCCGTCATATCAATAATTTCAAAAATATTTTTATTAATAACTTGGATGAAGATATTTGATCCTTTCCTATTTTCAGAGATTAAATCTGCATTTTTAAGAATAGCTATATGATATGAGACATTAGGTTGAGATTTTCCAGTCTGTGGAATTATTTCACAAATACATTTGGATTTATTTTTTATGGATTCAAGAATTTTTAATCTTGTTGAATTACCCAGTGCCTTGAATACATTAACTTTATTCATACAATAAGTATAAGTATATTCAAATATTTAAATATTATCATATTCTTGTGCTTTTAGAAAAATCTAACACTAACCTAATAATATCATAAACCTTATCATTAGACGCTTTAATCATAATCCTAGTCCCATCCTTACGCTCCTTGATAATACCTGCATTTTTTAAAACCTTTAAATGTTGAGAAACATTAGGCTGAGACTTACCAGTATATGGAATAATTTCACAGATACATTTCTCCCCGTTTTTAACACACTCAAGAATCTTCAAACGAGTAGGGTCTGCTAATGCTTTGAAAATATATGCTGTATCCATCTAGCCTTATAAGTAAATTCGAATGTTTAAATATTTCTATTAATCTACAAAAATGCCTATTATATTAATGGTTTTTTACGCAACCAACCTAGATCACTAATGTATAAATCACGTATGTCCTTAAGTCCAAACTTCATCATAGCAAGACGCTCAAGACCCAAACCCCAAGCAAGAACAGGGTTTTTAACACCAATAGGCTCTGTCACCTCAGGCCTAAAAATTCCACTACCCCCAAGCTCCATCCATTCATTATTCCAGAAAACATCTACTTCCATAGAAGGCTCAGTATATGGAAAATAACCAGGTCTGCACCTTACCTTTTCAAAACCCATACGTTTATAAAATTCTTTTAAAACACCTATAAGTTGTTTAAAGTTTGAACCTTTCTCATGAATGATTCCTTCCATCTGGTAAAACTCAGGAAGATGTGTCGAGTCAATGTTTTCCTTTCTAAAAACCCGGCCAATTGAAAAAACCTTACACGGCGGCTCTGGATTATTATAAAGATAACGAATAGTATTTACAGTTGTATGAGTTCGAAGTAATGCTTTTTCTCCTTCTTCTTTTGAAAACTTATAACCCCAACCAGTAGAACCTGTATTCCCACCAGTTTCATGAACATCTGCAATTTTTTTTACAAGTTTTTCATCTAAAAGCTTTATTTTTTCAGGAGTTTTACAATAAAATGTATCCTGCATATCCCTTGCTGGGTGATCCTGCGGGATAAAAAGCATATCCATATTCCAGAAACATGATTCTACAAAATCCCCTTGTATTTCTTCAAAACCCATCTCTAAAAATATTTGACGAATATTTCCTATAAGATCAACTAAAGGATGTGGTTTTCCACCATGAACATCAGGTGCAAAAGCATCGATATTATAAGGGCGTATATCCCGGTTTTTCCAGCTACCTGTTTTTATCATCTCAGAGGTTATCTGTGATATTTCATCTTTTATTTCAAAACCCTTGGACAAAATTTTTTTACCTTCATCAGTTAAAAAAATAGTACTTGTAATTATCTCTTTTTCTTTTATAATATTTTTACGTGTGAGAAGTGATTTGATTTTGTTTTTATCAAGCTTAACATTTGGAGTTTTTTCCAAAAATTTCAAAGTTTTTTCTTCTTCTGTTTCAGTATTTACCGCGGTTTTTCCCTCAGATGTTATCTCAAGTGTTGTTTCTTTTTCTTTTTTAATATTTGCCCAATTATTTCTTTTAAGCCAACCAATTGCAACAGGTATTTCTTGAGGATCTAACACTTTTGATAAATCTTTCAAAGATGCTTTTCCCTTGTTTTCAACAATTAACTTCAAAGCTCTTTTTTCAGGAAGACCTTTCTGAAGATACTCTTTTCCTTCACGTCCAAGAGCATATACTGTTTCAATGTTATCTTTTATTTCCACTAGTTTTTTTGATTGAAGCCAAGATGACGCGTTCATTACTTCTACAAGCTGAGTGAAATCCCCTGATTCAAGGATGCCTTCAGGGCTTGCTTTACCCTTTAATTTTTTAAGCGTTAAAAGTACTTTTTTCTCGTTTTGCGATAGTTCTTTTATAGTTTTATCAAGGTTCATTTTAGCCTGAAATAATTTTACATGGTATTAAGATATCGATTATTTAGTAATCAGCAAAAATTCTAGGGCGTTTTAAGGATACTGTTCTGGCTTATTCATTCACGACATAAATGCAATGGATTTCTTTCTTGGGTTATTTTTAAATAAAAAAGTAGTTATATAGTATTCTGAATATATCTGCTGATTTATCAGGAGTAAAAAACATGTCTCAATATTGTCCTAACTGTGGCACTAAGCTATTAATTGGTGGAAAATTTTGTCCAAGATGTGGAACAAATGTTGAAAAACAGACTATGCAACCTATTTTCACACCACAAGCTACAACGCCATCTACTGACCAATTCAATACAGATGTCGCTGTACCAACTCAACAATACTGCGGTTCCAATATATGGTATCAGGATTTTTATAAAATACGGAAAAAAACACTTACAGTAGGTAATAAATATTGGATTGAAGATCTGAATGGCACTGTTCTTGGTTTTTGTAAGCAAAAACTTTTTAAATTAAAAGAAGACATAAGAATTTATACCGATGAAAGCGAAAGCCATGAGTTATTTTGTATTAAACAAGAACAAATAGTGAATTTATGGGGTAATTTCGCAGTTATTGATTCTTCTACTAATACTAAGCTTGGTTTTGTTAAAAGAAACATTATTTCTGCTTTTGCAAAAGACACATGGGAAGTATACACTACATCCAAGCAGATGGTGGGAAAAGTAGAAGAAACATCATCAGGAAACGCATTTGCTAGAAAATATGGCCCTGGTGGAAGATTAATACCTGCAAAAATGCATCTTGAAATGGATGGTCAGATACTTGCAGAAATAAACCAAGATCTTAAAATTGTTGGGGATATCTGGAATATGAATTGTCAGAGGGTACCTTCAACGTTTGACAGGCGTGTATTATTAGCATGTATAATTTTGATGGGCATGATCGAACGTAAACATAAATAAAAAATATAAATATGCTCGTTGCTCATGTGTAAATATAGTTTTATATGAAAACATTTATACGGTCTCTACATTTTAAAAGGGCGAGTAGCTTAGCTTGGTTGGAGCACCCGGCTGATAACCGGGAGGTCAAGAGTTCGAATCTCTTCTCGCCCATGCTTCAATTAGCCTTTTGAGCAATTATTTTTTCTTTAGATTTCTCATAACAATATTAGCTAAAAAAAGAAAAAAATATAGTTAAATTTAAAAAACTGGGAATAAACCAAAAAATTATTATTTCAATAAGTAGTTGGAAAACAAATATAAGAAGGGAAAAAATATGCCCGAAGAAATACTTAAAACAAGAGTTGGAAGAACACCGCTTATACGTGCTAGAGAACTAGAAAAA
>CAZKUB010000049.1:0-1902 GCA_964555835.1 uncultured Thermoplasmatales archaeon | reverse complement strand
TTCTGCCAGGTGACGCTGCGCCAGGTCAGGGGTATCATCAAGTCTTCGAAGAATATAATATGTATCATCAACGGTTGGCATTACGTGTTTTGCAATCCTTGCTTGTTCAATAATTGAACGTAGAGATGTTTTCCTGTCAAACAGGTTTTCGTGAATCCGTGTAAACGTTTGTTTTACACGTTAGCACCACTCTTTTTACCTGTACTCTCGGTTGGCCAAAATTTATTATTAAACCATAATTCAAATTACAGGCCCTTAGATAATTCATAACCTCAAATAGACATAAAATGAGCTACGCACCATTGACTGAGAATGGCACCTCTTCCAGTCACAGATACTGAAACGAGTTCAGAATGACAATTTCTATTCATTCCATATCAGACTTAGATCATATATATCACCCATTGTTTCCCTGTGTCATAAATGGATTTGATGGTTTGATATCTATCTCATATCCAAGAATAGAGAGTATTTGATTGATAGAGACTATACTTATATTTGCGATATATCCGTTTTCAATTTTTGATAAAGTTGCTCTTGAAATGCCTGATTGCTGCGCCAGACTCTCTTGTGACAATCCTTTTTGTTTTCTTAAATTTTTAATAGTTTTTCCAAGCTCTGATAGTATCATCATCTATTTCCTTTATGCTTTCCTCTTTGAGTGATAGCTTCCAACTATCCAGCATCATCTTGCCTATTTTAAAATCTGGATTTTTGTGTAGATAAGTTTCAAGCTCATCTATAGTCCACACAAGTGCGTCATAGCACTCTTTGTAATACTTTTTTGCTTCGTTTAAAGTTAATAGACAGCTCTTTTGTCCAAATTTGATAAGGGTATTACGTGAGTGCCATATTTTTTTACCATCAAGCATAAGTGCCGGTTTATCCTTGTGGATATATACTACGGTATTGACCACATCATACACAGGTGAATAAAATATATTTTTAAAATCATCGTCAAAAAGCAATCCAAAATTTTTCAAATGTGCATCGCCATTTTTAAGCAGATAGTTCATCACCACAGTTTTATAAAAAGTGATTATCGACTCTTTTTTATTGGTAGTGTAGGCATAGATAATTTTGGCTACCTGTTCATAGCTTCCATCATATTTATTCTCTTTGTTTTTATCCATCAATGAGAGTATCTCTTCAAATCCGTAAAAGCTGCCATCACTTTTAAGTGTAAACTTTTCTACTATCAGAAATTTATTGTTTTTAGATAATTTCACATTTGCAGTTTTTACCCCGGCTTTTGCAACAGCTCTTAGACAAAAATATTCATTAAGTGCTAAATCCTGGTACTCTTCCCCCCACGTTTTGATGATATACTCTTTAGTATCCAGTTTTTCTTTTAAAAGTGCTATTGTTTTTGGCTGAACTCCACTGATGGCATTTTTATTTAAAAATGTTTGAAGAAGGTTACTAAAAGTATCCCTTGTATCATTTGCTAATATCTCATCTATATCAAAACTTGGAAACTCGATGCTATTTTGTAAGTCACTTTTAAACTCTATTCTCGATTGGATATTGGAACTTAAAAGTGAAAATATAACATAATCATCTACTTTACCATATTCTTTGGATAAGATATTTTTAAATATCTCATACAAATAACCCTCAGGCAAAAAACTTTCTAAGAATGGTGGGAATCTATAATCATACAGATATATTTTTTGAGTATTTGGCAAAGATAGTGCGATAGAATTTTCTATATCAAATATTTTATAGTCTATTATAAAATTTTTATTATCTTTGAAAAATGTTGCGATCGGTTTTTGATGGTGAAAAATCTCTATCATTTAACGATCCTGTATAAATTATTTTACATTTCTATCATATATGCCCTATTTTGTAAAGTAATTTATACAATTTTTAGGCTTTCATAAAGCCCTTGAATACCAC
>CAZKUB010000048.1:0-2047 GCA_964555835.1 uncultured Thermoplasmatales archaeon | reverse complement strand
AATTCAACATGATCTTTGAAGAACTGCCAAAAGAGTATGTAAAAAAAGAAATAATTATTGATATAAAATAACTAATCAATTGGATATTAAAAACAAGTGGTTCGCTTGTGTTGACGTATGTCAGAAATCATAACTTTTAACTTACGGGACAATGTCCCGCAGGTCAAAAGATTAACAGCAATTGATTAACAAAAAATAAACGGAGGTAAAAAATGTTTTTAAACAATATATATAAAATAAACTGTAGAGAGGGTTTTGATACACTGTTAAAAACAAAAGCAGACGTAATAATAACCTCTCCACCGTATAATGTAAAAAAAGAGTATGAATCATATAAGGACAACATGCCAAGAAAATCATATCTTTGTTTTATGAATTCAGTATTTTTGCAAATAAAAAATGCTTTAAAAGAAGAAGGATCCTTTTTCTTGAATATTGGCGGAAGACCAAGAGATCCATTATTGCCGTTGGATGTAATACAATGTGCAACAAAGCATTTCAAATTGCAGAATACAATCCATTGGATAAAAGCAATAGATATGAAAGATAAGATTATGGGAAGACATAGAAACATAAATAGCGACAAGTATCTGAACAACTCACATGAATATGTTCTACACTTCACAAAAAACGGAGATGTAGAAATAAAAAAGGAAAAAGTGCATTGGAGGGGAAATGTTTGGTATATTGAAAGAGATAGAATGAATAAATCAAAATACCATCCTACTGCATTTCCTGAAAACCTCGTAGAACGATGCATACGCTTGCATGGGATTGAGAAAACAAATCTTGTTATAGACCCATTCATGGGATCAGGAACAGTTGCTGTTGTTTGTAAAAAGCTAGGAATTGATTATCTAGGATTTGAAATAGATAATAATGCAATACGTATAGCAAATAAAAGAATAATGGAAGTATAAAAAATGAAAAAAGAAAATATGAGGAAAAAAGATATAATACATATGAAGACAGATATAAAAATAATTAAGGATATGGTGGCAATACTATCGCAATTTAGAAACGATTGCGTAATATCTTTTGAAGAGGATTCGTTACGAACTGTAGTGATCAATCTTTCGCATGTGGCATTAATAGATATGGAAATCAAAAAAAAATCATTAATGGAATATGTGTCAGATGGGAAGCATGAAATAGGAATTGATCTGGAAAAAATGGAAGATTCGATAAAATATTGGAAGAGTATATCTTGCTTTACGTTTTATAAAAAAGACGGAATAATAGAAATGAGCGCTAAAAATAAGAATGAATTAGGAGAATATGGCCGAAAGATGGAAACAATGGATATCGCGAAAAACCAAAAGATAAAAATCCCAACAATTGAATCAGATGTTGAATTTACACTTTCTCCTATAGGTTTTCTGCAGTTTCTTAAAGAGGCATTGAGTATAACTGATTTCTTTACTATAACTACAGGTAAGCAAATAGTAAAATTTCATGCAAAAAAAGATACGGATGCCGTCGAATTCATACCAGAAAGCATTGACAATTTTAACATTGATAAAAAATGCAAAGTATCTTTTTCAACAGAAATAATTCTAAATATTTTGAAGAAGATAAAAAACTACAGAAGCATAACAATTAAAATAAAAAATGATAAGCCTATGATAATAAAAGGATCCGGCAAAATAGATTTTATGATAATGGTGGCTCCAAGGATGGACACATCCATTTGAATAGATGCATCTAAAGGTATTGGTGAATAGTGGTTTCATAGAAATATAAACCGATAACTAACTACAACATTAATTATTTCAAAAGACATTTAAACCGAATACTGCCTACCTACCTTTTACCCATTTTTAATTGCAATGAGTACATGCTATAGAGCATACTCTCGCAATCCGTATGGGGCGGATGTGCATGAATGATAAAAGTAAAGGTGAGCAGAAAAAAAAGGCTAGAAAAAAACACCATATCATTCAATAAGGCAGAATGTAAGAAGCTGATAAGATTAATAAATTATTTCAGTAGAAAAGAAATAGATTATGGTAATATGGAAATAATATCTTCAAAGCTAATAAAACTG
>CAZKUB010000047.1:0-1917 GCA_964555835.1 uncultured Thermoplasmatales archaeon | reverse complement strand
TAGATTATTATATATCATTTTACTCAACTGGTATTCCATAAACCTCAAATTCATATACACCTGAAATCGGAAACTAAACAATCTTAAATAGCTTCCTTAACTGTTTTATCAATGATAATAACCTTAAAAAAGTGGAAGAAATTCTTCCATTAATATAGAAAAGAGAGCCCCTTTTTGATATCATATTAATAGACCAAAGAAAGGAGCTCTCTACCAATATGATACCTGAAAAAATACCTGAATGTCAAGAATTTGAATCACTTATTGAAGAAGAAAAATCTATTTTAGAGATTAAAGCTGATAAGAAATATCAAAAGCAATTAAAAATGCTACCTGATTTCACCTTCGATAATGTAACTGTTACTTCCTTTGGAAACTTTGTTTTCCTTGATAAATTCAAGGAATATATAGACTTTAAAAGTGATATAACCAGATATGTTAGCTTTGAACGTGGTGATAACACTGTTTACTCTGATTATGAAATTATGGAGCATATGGTTGATAATAATTTAGTGGGCAAACATCGCTTTTCTCACTACAATGATCTAAATAAAGACCCCGGTCTTTTACGTATCAAGGGTAAAGATACTAACCCTGATGAAAGCACCTGTCGTAAATTACTGGATAAAACAGAGGTTGAAAATATCACTCAATTAAAACAGGCTATGAACTCCCTGCTTAATAAAAAAGCTAAACTTGATGGTCCCCGGGAAGTCTGGATTAGTATAGATGACAGTGTCTCAGTTCTTTATGGTAATCAAGAAAACGGAATTCATGGGTATAACCCCAAAAGAAAAGGGGCTAATTCCTATAAAATAAAGGTTGCCTTTATTCAGGAGACAGATGAGCTTATAAATATAACTCTAAATCCAGGTAATGTTCATAGCAGTGACCAGCTTAAAGGTTTCCTTGAAGAGACCATCAATTCTCTTCCTCAAAACACTGTGCTTAAAGGTATACTGGCTGACAGGGGTTTCTTCTCTGAAAAAGCGTGTAAACTCTTTGAAGAAAAAAACCTGTCTTATCTCCTCAAAGCTAAAATGTATAGCTCTTTGAAAAAACATGTTCTCTCCATCCCGGAAGAAAACTGGCAGTATGTTGGTAATAATTACTGGGTTGCTGAAAAAAGGTGCCGGCTGGATAACTGGGAACATGAACGGAGATTTATCTTTATCCGTCAGGAAAGAACAAGGAATCCTAAAAACAAAGACCAGTTATCACTACCGGATATGGAAACATACTTTACCTATCAGGCTATAGTTACCAACCTTGAAGAAGATGAAGCTTCTCCTGAAGAAAGCTGGCATCAATATAATCAAAGAGCAACAATTGAAAACAGAATAGAAGAAATAAAAAATGGTTTTGCAATAGATAAAAACAGCCAGAAAAGGTATCTTAAAAATTATGCTGACATTTTAATAAAGTCAATTGCTTATAACCTCATCAATTGGTTTAAACAGGCTTTATTACCAGTTAATCTAATTAAAGCAAGTATCAGAACCATAAGAAGGGTCTTTATAAATATCCCTGCTAATATAGTTAAAAGAGGAGGCAGAATACTAACAGTTCGACTGCCTAAAATAAAGAGACTAAAGGAAATAATAGAAACTATAAAAGACAGGCTTTATATGTTTGCCTTCCGACAATGTTATAGCAATCTATAAGAAAACATGTTTTCATCAAAACAAAATTTTAATAAATTACATCCTGGGGGATTTTATACCCTGAAAAGGGAGTGGTCTATGGTATAATTATCCATTTATCATTATTGAGTTATTCTAAATTTTTTAACTGGATATTATTTCTTTTATTTTGATTTTTAAAGCAAAAATCAAGTAAAAATATCCTTTAACCTGTTACTTTCCGATTTCAGGTTCACTATAAAATCCGGGTTGTAATTAATTACATAGGCATCTG
>CAZKUB010000046.1:0-10698 GCA_964555835.1 uncultured Thermoplasmatales archaeon | reverse complement strand
CCTTCATCTATGGCTTTTTCTACATCTTCAAGGGTTAAATCCTCGCATCTGCAAATAATTGTTTTCTTTTTTTTACTCATGTTTTTTGTATCCTTATATTTCTTACATCCATACAGAGATCTTTTTTAACTTCAACAGTTATTATCGCTGTTTTACCTTTTTGTAGAATTTTATGTACAAACGCATCTGATATAACTTCTCCTTTTCTATTTAAAGCTTCAATCTTGTCACCTTTGCAGGGTAATGGTAAAAACTCGTAAGGAATCGTAACAAATGCTTTGTCATCTTTTATTTTTATTAGAAAAATTGCAAGACCTGGACATACTGCTATGCATTGACCACAAGCTATGCATTTATCATAATCAATTACGGGTAGCGCGTTTATATCTTTCATAGATATTGCATTTACAGGACAACTATCAACACATGGGTTGCATGGTATTTCTTGCACGCATTCAATTACAGCTACTCCTTTTTTAAATTGTTTAAGACTAGGCCCGGGTATATCTTTTTTTGTGAGAATGCCATCTTTTTCGTATTTCTTCATTTTTTTTCCTCAAAAATTTTTTTTATTTTATCTTTTGCAATATTTGGTTCTTTACCAAAGGGCCCGGCTCTAAGTCTTTTAAGATCAGCTATAAAATCTTTTTTAAGTTTTACAGCATTTTTATTATATCCAAGCATAAAGGCAGCTGAAACACCTGCTATTTTTCCTTCTACCATGGCCGTACTTGCTTCTTCGATTCCTGAGGAGTCGCCTGCGACAAAAACACCTTTTATCTTAGTCATCATCGATTCATCATGTAATGCAACATATCCTCCTGCCTCTGCTATAAACTGCATTTCAACTCCTGTTTGCGAGAGAAGCCGAGTGCTTGGTGTAAGACCAACCGCAAGGCATACCGTGTCACATTCAACTTTTTCTTCAGATCCTGCAATGGGCTGCCAGTTTTTATCAAGACGGACGACTACGGCTCCTTGGACTTTTTCTTCACCGTATACTTCTTTTATAGAGTGAGATGTGTATATTGGAACCCCGCAACGTCTGAGTTTTGCAGCATGAACATTATAACCTCCAATAGATGGTGCTGCTTCTACTACACGGTCAACATTTATTCCTGCTTGTAATAGTTGATAAGAAACAATAAGTCCAACATTTCCAGCGCCTACCATTAAAACCTTGTTTCCAGGTTTTACTCCATAAACATTCATAAGGGTTTGAACAGCACCAGCACCGTATACCCCCGGTAAATCGTTTCCTGGGAAAAGCAGCATGTTTTCCATAGCACCTACTGCAAAAACTACTGTTTTACAGTTTATTTCAAACAATAAATTATTATAATTTTCTCTTTTGATCATTGCAAACTTATGGTTTTTTTTATCAGATTCGTAGTATCCTATAACTGTTGAGTTGAGCATTAGTTTTATTTTACCTTTTTTTTCCAATTTCTCTATTTGTTTTTTTAAATCAACTGCTATATTTATCCCACGAACTCCTGCTTTTTCATTTTTGGAGCCAAAAAATTTATGAGTCTGTTTTATTAGCTGACCACCTGCTTTTAGATTTTCATCAGCGATTAGGACACTTGCGCCTTGTTCTGAAGCTTGTATGCCTGCACAGAGCCCTGCCGGCCCTGCTCCTACTACAAGCACATCAACACTTATTTTTTCTTTAGCGTTATCTTTAAACTCTGCATCAGGAAGATCAGCTAGCTTTCCTTGTATTTTAACATTTACACCTTCTCTGAGAGGTGCTATACATGTTCTAATATTGGGAATTTCATTTACTCTCATTAGGCAAGATGAGCATTTTCCTATACCGCAGAAAAAACCACGAGGGTTATCATATCTAAGGCTTTGTGTAAGTGTTTTAATACTATTTGCGTGCAGGGCAGAGGCAATTGTGTCATTACTGTAACCTGATAGTTTTTTATCATCTAAATAAAAATTTATTTTTTTACCGAATTTGAAATCTATTATGGGATGTTTTTTTATTCTCAGAAAGCTTCCCCAGCCTAGTATAAAACATCTGTATAAAAATTATTATGATTAAAAAACATGTAAAATAAGAGAATTCCTTTAATTATTTTATTTGTACATCCTTTAATTTATGATGACGTTGAGCAAGATTACGAATTATTTCAATATTTTTACCACCTTTACCTATAATTCTGCTCTTATCACTTATTTCTACTTGAACCTTTGCAACTGGGTTTTCATCTTCTCCTTCTAACGTTATATTTTTGACCTTGTAGGGTTTGCAAAGATTTTTTACAAATTTTTCTTTATCTGAGCTGTATTCAACAAACTTAATTGTTTTTTTAAACATATTTCTAAGTTTTTCAAGATTTTTTGCTTTTGGCCCCAGTGCTATGCCAATTTGACCTTTTTCAACAATAAATATAATTTTATCATCATCTGTTATCACACAATCAATAATATTTGCATGAGTAATTTTACTGGCCATGTTGATGTACTGCATATTTTCGTTTGAAAGCATTATATCTGTCATAAATAGCCCATTTTTTTTTAAAAACAATTTTATTTTTTTATAAGACTTAGTATGTTACTACCACCATCTTCAAGCACTGCAAAAACCGATACCGCAAATATCTTACCACAGGTAGATCCAAGGTCTATAGAGTTAGACTTTGATTGATAAACAGGTGTTTTTTTATTTTTTGCAAGAGTAGTTATCTCCTCTTGAAAAGGACAGTTATTAGACATTATTATTATTTTTGCTTCTCCTTTGTTAAGTGCTTGTTTTGTTTCTTTGTTTCCAATTTTTACTTTTCCTTTTTTTACAGTGGCCTTTAAAACTTTTTCTATATCAACCATTGTTTATTTCCCCTTATTCTTTTTATTTGTTTTCATGATGAGTTTAACTGCACCAGTGCCAAGGTTTACAGGTTGTCCTACGATAATGTTTTCTGCAACACCACCTAGATTATCTACTTCACCACGTTGAGATGCATCTAACAAATGGCTTACAGTAATTTCAAAGGCTGCACGTGAAAGAACTGATTCTTTTTCGTTTGAAACACCATGGCGGCCGATTGCCCTTATTATACCGTTTGAAGTCATAACATCTGCAACAAGCATTATATGACGTTTATCAACATTTAAACCTTGTTCAGATAGTGTGTTATATGCTTCTTGTATTATCATATTTCTTGCAGCTTCAATGCCCAAAACTCTGCCAACTGATTGTATATCATTTGTTGTTGTACGATATGGGTCTACACCTTCGACTTCAAGAACTTTTTCTAAGTTACAGCCTTCGCTGTATATTACATATCCTTCATCTGGTTCTTTACGTATAATTATACGTTTTATACCATCTATACCTTTAACCTTAAGATTTTTGAGTGTTTCTACAATTTCCAGGAGTTTTTTATAGCTGGGCTCATCAAGTGTAACCTTGATTTTATCTTTTTCAAGTTTTGCATCAATTTTCCTTATTTTACTTATGTTATCTGTAAGTTCTTCAAATGTAATATTTTTATCATCCATTGTTTTAGCATTTGGTTTTACATGTATTACTAGATTTGTAAGATCTGCTTCAATATCAGCTATACTATTAAGTAGAGTTATTTCTATCTTGTTTGCTACTTGTTTTGCAAGATTTGAGTTAAGGCGATATTCATCACGCAAATAGATATTCATCATAGGTGTAGATGGAATACTACGTGCATCGACTATTTCTATTAAACGAGGAAGACCTAGAGTAACATTTATTTCTGCGACACCGGCATAGTGAAATGTTCTCATTGTCATCTGTGTACCAGGCTCTCCAATACTCTGGGCACCTACTATACCGCATGCTTCAGCGTGGTCAATTAGATTTTTTTCATAATGTTCAAAGCTTATGTTTACTATTTTTTCTAGTTGTGATTCAAGAATTTTGTCATTTAAAATTCTACTAATTATTTCATCAACAATATAAAGAGGCATAACACGCTCTTTTAGTATTTTTTTAATTTTTTCTCTTAATTTTTTGCTTTCAGCAGATTCTTCGATTTTTGCTTTTGGCGGTTCTATCATTTTTTTCAAATCTTCTTTTTGCAGCTTTGTTTCTTTTTTACCTGTTTTTTTGACTTTAGATTTTTTAGTTTCAGATTTATCTTTTTTTTCGGTAGCTGGTTTTTTAGAACTAGTTTTTTCAGTCTTTTTTTTATCTTTTTTTACAGTAGCTATTTTTTTGGCAGTGGTCTTTTTTTGAATTTTTACATCATTGGTTTTTTTTACCTGTTTTTTCTTTTTATCTGTACTTTTTTCAACTTTTACTGTTTTGTTGGATTTTTTCTCTGCCATTAAATCCCCTCTTTAATATCTTTTATTATTCTATCTATGTCAACTGCTTTTCCATTTATGCTTCTTGTTGGATCTACTCCATCTTCGCCGTATATAAACTGTATAATCTGACCGCCTGCTTGTCTTACAGTTCCATCGTTTTCAACTTTTACATCTTCAAGCGCGTTAATCAATCGCCTTTGCATATAACCTGATCTTGATGTACGAACTGCTGTATCTACAAGACCTTCACGGCCACCCATGCTGTGAAAGAAATATTCAGTTGGTTTAAGACCTGTCTTGTAACTACTTGCAACAAAACCTTTCGCACTTGCTCCTAAGTCTCCTTTTTTGAAATGTGGCAAAGTCCTATATTGATATCCTCTGCTTATACGCTCTCCTCTAACTGCTTGTTGACCAACACAACCGCTCATCTGAGAAAGGTTAAGCATAGATCCCCTGGCACCTGATTTAGCCATGATAACTGCGCTGTTGTTAAGACCAAGATGTCTACCTGCGATTTCTCCAGCCATATCACGAGCCCGTCCTGTAACACGCATTATCTCCATTTCAAGTGTTTCCTCAAGACTTCGACCAGGTAAGCTTTCAAGCTCCTCGTTTTCATAGGCTTTTACTAGACTACGTATCTTTTTCATTGCTTTGTCAAGTCCTTCCTCAATTTGTCTTTTTGCTTCGCTTGGTATATCTTCATCATCTATTCCTGTTGTAAAACCAAAAAGTGTAATTGCTTCAGCAGCCATACGCGTAACGTTATCTATAAACTCTCGTCCTGCATCCATGCCATGATCCCTTATAATACGATCAAGGATTTTTCCTTTGAATGCACCTATACTGTTTTCATCCATTGTTCCTTGCAGAAGTTTTCCTTTCTTAATTATTACATATGCGTCATGTGGGCAGTCTGGTGCAGTACATTTTTCACAATTTAGACATATTTTTGCACGATATTCAATGTTTAAATCATCTGGTAAAAGCGTGCTGAATATATCTTTTCCTGAAACGTATTTATTTCCTTTTTCATCTCTTTTTACAGGTATCTTACCAGTATAGCCCCAGGAAGCAAGAATGTGTGATGCATAATCAGGTGAAACTTTTCTGTTTTTATGTGTTAAAAGAAAACAACCAGATACATGATCATGAATTCCACCAATAATTGCTCCTCCAAAACGAGGTGAGAGAATGTTTTCTTGAACTTTCATAAGAATTTCTGCTTCAGCTTGTGCTTCTTCACTTTGTATAAGATGAAGGTTCATCTCATCGCCATCAAAATCTGCGTTGTATGGTGGACAAACACATAAATTAAACCGAAATGTTTTATGGGGAACAACTTTTACACGATGAGCCATTATGCTCATACGATGTAAAGAAGGCTGACGATTAAACAATGCAATATCACCTTCCATTAGCTGTCTTTCCATTTTGTCTCCAGGTATTAACTTCTCAGCGACTTCTTCAGCGTTACGTTCTGTAATTTTTATACGCTGTTTCATATCATCAACGTTACGTATAACATAGTTTACACTTGGATGATAATCTTCAGAGTTATTGTCTATAGAATCCTCTTTCATTTTTATACGGTTTTTACACCATTCTAGGTTATGGGCTGTGACTTTTACTGGGACGGTAAGTTCTTTTGCAATTACAATTGGTACGCCTATTTCATTTATACTAAGATTTGGATCTGGTGAAATTACTGTACGTGCACTAAAATTAACACGTTTACCAGAAAGATTGCTTCTAAAACGCCCTTCTTTACCTTTAAGACGCTGTGCAAGGGTTTTAAGCGGTCTCCCTGAACGATGACGTGCGGGGGGTATACCACTTGTTTGATTATCAAGATATGTAGTGATATGATACTGAAGTAGCTCCCATAAATCCTCGACGATTAATTGTGGTGCTCCTGCATCACGATTTTCTTGTAGGCGTTGATTGATACGAATAACATCTACAAGCTTGTGTGTAAGATCATCCTCTGAGCGCTCCCCTGATTCAAGTGTAACACTAGGTCTGACTGTTACAGGTGGCACTGGTAGAACTGTTAGAACCATCCATTCAGGACGTGCTGTTTTTTTGTTTATATCTAAAAAAGGTAAATCTTCATCAGGTATTTTTTCAAGCCATTCTCGTATCTCTGATGGAGTAAGTTTTTTACCGTTCTCACGAAGACTAGTTGGTTTGTCAAGTTCTATTTTACCTACTTCTCTTCCACAGTGCGGGCATTTATCTGCTTTTCTGCAATCTTTAATTATTTGCTTTAAAAGATATTTGTTGTCTCTTCCTTCTGTCTTATATCTTTCAAGCTCTGCAGTGTAATCCTGTTTTTCTTTAGCTGTAAGCATTATTTTTCCGCAATCCCTGCAGGTTGTACGCAAACAATCACGGATTGCTTTTACAAGACCAACATGGATTACAGGCATTGCAAGGTCGATATGACCAAAATGACCTGGACATTTATCTTTTCCAACACGAAGTCCGCATGTTTTACAACGAAGACCTGGTTCAATTACACCAAGTCGCGGGTCCATAAGACCCATAGGTATTGGAAAACCATCATCATCATATGTATCTGCAGTTATTACCTTTGTAGCACTCAGCTTTCTTATCTCACTAGGTGAAAGAAGTGAAAAAGCGATACCACCTATTTTCTTTGTTATACTTCTAACATGTTCCATTTTTTTTCACCTCACACAAGTGACTCCAGCCTAATTCTAGGCGCAATTGCAAGAGATTTTAATTCATCGATTAAAAGTTTAAATGCATAACTCATCTCTATCGGATATATCTCTGCTTTATCACCACACACGGTACATCTCAGAGAACCATGGCGATCCTGTATTGCTACATGTCCACAAACATTGCAAACATATTTAATAGTCAGATCTGACTCATCAAGAAGACGATCTTTTATGACCATAGATGCACCATGGCCTATAAGACAATCTCTTTCCATTTCACCAAATCTAAGACCCCCCTCACGGGCACGTCCTTCAGTTGGTTGACGTGTAAGAATCTGTACAGGTCCTCTGCTTCTAGCATGTATTTTACCTGCTACCATGTGGTGTAATTTTTGATAATAGATACAACCAACAAAAATATCACATTCAAGAGGTTTACCGGTTTCACCGTTGTATAATATTTCTTTACCATTATGTTTAAAACCATTTTCAACGAGAAGTCGACGTAAATCTTCTTCTCTTTCACCACCAAATGCAGTTCCATCAACGATACGTCCTTCTAAAGACCCTACTTTTCCACCTATCATCTCAAGAACGTGACCTACAGTCATACGGGAGGGAATTGCATGAGGGTTAATTATTAAATCAGGACTCATACCCTGCTCATTAAACGGCATGTTCTCCTGAGAAACAAGCAAACCTATTATTCCTTTTTGTCCGTGTTTACTTGCAAATTTGTCTCCAGATTCAGGTATTCTTTCTTCACGTACTTTTATCTTAACCATACGTGAGCCGTTAACTGACTCAGAAAGCATTACTTTGTCAACTGTCCCTCCTTCTCCATGTTGTACTGTCACAGAGGTTTCACGACGCTTTTGAGGTGTTAAAAAATCAGTCGGCTCCTCAAGGAAACGGGGCGGTGAAGTTTTACCTATCAAAACATCAGAGCCTTTTACATCACACTCGGGAGATATAAGACCGTCTTCGCCCAGGTTTATATACGCTTCTTCGCTTCTGACACCTCTGCACTCAGGGGTTGGAATCTCAAAATGATCTTCCTGTCCGCCAGGATAACGTTTTTCTTCGCTACTGTATGTTCTGAAAAAATGACTGCGACCCATACCTCGCTCAACACTGGCTTTGCTCATAACTAGTGCATCTTCCATGTTGTAACCTTGGTAAGATGCAACAGCAACTACAAAGTTCTGGCCTGCGGGTCTTTCTGTAAATTTAATGTATTTTACGGGATGTGTTTGAACTAGTTGTTGTTGAGGATAATGCATAAGATGACCACGGGTATCTGGCCTGATTCTATAGTTTGATGCTCCGAAACCAAGGCTTTGTTTACCCATACCAGCACCCATTGTGATACGTGGCGAAGAATTATGCTCTGGATATGGGACAAGTGAACTACCTATTCCAAGGATGCACATCGGGTCCATTTCCATATGTGTGTGTTCTTCTGTTATGTTTTCTTCTTTTAAAGCAATAAGAGTGTTTTCTTCTTCTTCGGCATCTATATATTCTATTATGCCCTCGTTTATAAGGTCAATCCAGCGTTTTTTACCTATTTTAAGGTCATCAATATATTTTTTTGTTAAAAGCAGTTTACCATTTTCAACAATTGCAAGAGGTCTTCTAAGTCTTCCACAATCACAGTTTACAATAACATCGTTCGCATCTTCTAGAAATGCTACGTTTACTTCTTTGTTTAAAAGACCTTTACGTCTTCTGCTGCGTAGCTTTTCAACGAGTTCTTTACCGTCATCATGCATCCCGATTAGATCTCCATTAAGATAAACACGGGTTCCTGTAGATTTTTTTGTAATTTCACGGATTCTTAAATCTTTTAATATGTTTTCAACTTCTTTTTCTGGAAATCCTTCTGAGATTTCAACTGCAAGGGCAAGATTTTTGACAAGTCCACAATTTGGACCTTCAGGTGTCTCATTTGGACACAGTCGACCCCACTGAGTACTATGAAGATCACGTGCTTCAAAATGAGGCTGTGAACGAGTAAGTGGTGAGGTCACACGGCGAAGATGAGAAAGTACTGCAAGGTTACTAGTTCTGTCCAGAAGCTGAGATATACCTGCACGCCCTCCAACCCAATTTCCAGTTGCAAGAGCATGATGAATTCTTTGACTTAAAACATCAGATCTTAAGCTTGAACTAATTTTAATGTCTTTTCCTTTAGCATGAATCCGCTCGATTTGATATTTCAAATCTTTACAAAGCGCGGTAAATGCAACACGGAATAGATCTTCCATTAGATCTCCTGCAAGTTTCAAACGTTTATTTGCATAATGATCTTTATCATCAGGCTCACGTTTTCCAAGTGCAAGCTCAAGAACTGCCATTCCCATACGTGCCATAAAAATTGCTTTTGTAAGCCTATCCGTAGGATCATTTCCAAGATGGGGCAATAGGTTTCTATCCATTAAAGCCTCAACACGTTTTACACGATATTCCTTTGCTTGACCACCTGCAAATTTCTTTCCAAGATATGCTATTGCTTCATCTTTTGTTGTAATTCCATACTCATTTGCACATTCCTCTATGTTTGCAAGAATATATGGCTCCATTTTAGGATCGACACTTATTACATCAACGATTTCTTCATCATTTTCCATCCCAAGAGCACGTAAAAGTATCATGAGTGGTATCTGACCATATGTTGTTGGTAGAGACACCATGAGCATTCCATCTTTTTTCTTTTCTACAACAGTAAGAGCACGGTATCCTTCTTTTTGTGAAAATACTTTTGCAACTTCTATGTCATGACCATATTTATTGCTAGTTTCGACAAGCACACGATTTGGCGCAAGATCCTCAACAGTAATTAAAACACGCTCTGTTCCATTGCTTATAAAGTAGCCGCCAGGGTCAAGTGGGTCTTCTAGTAATTTTTGCAGTTCTTTTTTGTACTCTTCTACTGCTATTTCATGACCTTTTTTATCTTCTATCGTTCGTCTTGCAAGGTTACATGATCGCGATTTTATCATTATTGGTAATTCACCTATTCTTACTTCTTCAGGGTCATATTCTACATCATCTTTAATTGGTATAAACTCAAGAGTAACTGGTGCTTCGTATGTCAAGTCACGTAGACGTGCCTCCATAGGAGTTAACGGCCTTATTGTTCCATCTGCTTCTTTTACCTCAGGTTTTCCTACTCTGATTTTACCAAATTTTATTTTATATCCTTCGATTTCAGGATAGATAAAACCTTTTACCATCTCTTCTTCTTGACCTATTGTTGTACTAGCTACAATGCTTTGCAATCTTCTTTCCAGAAAATCATTGTAAGAAGCAATCTGATGGTTTACTATACTTCTGTCCCTATAAAAAGAATCAACAATATCTCTCATATATTAATTACCCCATTTAACATCAAACTTATTTTTACTTACCGCTTTCAACAACAAATCTATATGCTATTGATTCTTTAGCAGTATGACTTTTTCTGATTATTTTTATAATCTGTCCCGGTTTAGCCCCGATAGAAAGTGCTACTGGGTCATTATCAATTATTTTTGGTAATTGATCAGGTGCCGTATTAAAATCTTTCATTACTTTTTCTTTTTCTTGATCTGATAAAATTTCATGATGCGGAACTAGTTCATGACCCATTATTTCAAATTGTTGTTTTATGTTCTTTGCCATATTACAATTTTTTCCTCCTAGCAGGTTATTGGTTTTATTTTTT
>CAZKUB010000045.1:0-2813 GCA_964555835.1 uncultured Thermoplasmatales archaeon | reverse complement strand
GATGATCATCTATTTTATATAATTTTTTTGTTGCTTTATGTGCAATAAGATGACCCATAGTAGCACGGGTTTCTGTTGCTATTACAACGCCTTCTTTGCATACTATTCCTAGAGTTGTTGTTCCTGTTTTAGTTACGTTTTGACTTTCCATAATAACTCCTCAAAAATTTGGATAAAACTATGAGGCTAGAATGATACAACCGTTATAAATAATTTACGTAAAATATGCTTTTTTATTTCGAAAACATATTAGCAACTTTATCAACCTGATCTTTATGTGCCAAAACGGTAATTCTATCACCTGAGAATAATTCAACATTATCTGTCGGGATAATAAACTTATGATCTCTTTCAATTGCAACAATAAGGCTTTTTTTAGGAAGACCTAGTTTTTTAATCGTCCTTCCTGAATACTGTGATTTTTCAGGAATGGGAACTCTAAAAATTTCTGCATATTTACCTACGTCCATATACTCTTCAACATTAGGATGCCTTATAGATTTGTAAAGATGTTCCGCCATGACCACGTTTGGACTTTTGATCATTTTAACACCTTTTTCCATGTACATAGGCTTGCTTTCTTCTTGATTTACAACAGATACAAGATTTTTAACCCCTTTGTTTTTTGCAAGAGATATCACCATAAGATTTATCGCATCATCATCAGTAGTTGTTACTAATACATCAGCTTTTTTTACTTCTGCTTCATCAAGTGTCTCTTCTTGAGTTGCATCAGCATTAATTGCTATTGCATCATACTTACGAGCTATTTCTTCGCATGCAGCTTGATCTTTGTCTATTATAATTATGTTGTGATTTCTATCATTAAGGGCTACTTCTGTAAGGCGTTTACCAATACCACCTGCACCAATAATTACCATGTACATATTTTGTGCACCTATCTAATCTACTAGTTTTATATTGGCTCAGGTAAATTTTTTGCTGTTATTAAAACTTTTGATTGATTTAACTAACTATCTTGTATAAATTATGATTATTTAGCAAATGAGTTAAATTATAAAGATTGCTATTTAATATAACTATTATTTTTCATAGAGAATATAATTATTATTTTAGAGTTAATCTGAAACATATGATTTGTTAACTTAGTTAAGCAATAAACTTTAATTATTAATATTTAAAGCTAAATGCTAAAAATCATGTTAAGTTTAGTCACATATATAATGCTAGCAATTTTCACAACTAACACAAAAAAATGATAGATATACTCTATCACACTTTTTATTATTCATAATCCATTAGGATGATTTTTTGCGATATCTATAACTACTTTAGTATACAACTCAATTCTGGTATCGACTTTATAATATTGAGCTGCCTCTTTAAAAGAGGCGAAACGTAAAAAATAATATTTGTATAAAATGAGAGCATCTTTATTTTTGATATTAGGTGCTATAAGATGACAATCTCGACATAACAAAGAACATTTTTTTATATCATTATTTCCTTTAAAACAGTTGATCTTATATGATGAAATTCTCCTTCAAAATCGTCATCAAAATCAATACCAAACCGCTCACATCGGTTCCCAGATCTTTTGACCATCTCCTTTTTACAGATGCAAAGAAGTCAAGTCTCTTCTTTTTTATCATTTAAATCTACTTCAGGTCGTATTAAAATATTTCTAACAGTACTAGGATGCCAACTGCACTGTCTATCCGATCTAGTAAATCTCGTAGTTATTTTATGTTCATTAAGATAATTTGCAATTTCACTATAACTTTTTTCATCTTCTCTTAATTCTTTTATTTTTTCAAGAATTTTTTGCTCTTCAGGTTTTTCGATAAGTCGAGTATTTTTTTTTCTACCCCCAACATCATCTGATATTTGTGTATATCCATAAGGAGCTTGCCCAAACCATTCATTTTTCATTTTTTGTTTTACACCAACTCTTATTTTTGATGCCAACTGTCCTCTGAAAAATTCACTGAAAGCCGCAAAATTTGTTAATATAAATCTACCTTGGTCACTATAAACATCTATATGTCTAAGTGTATAAATATGCAATTTTATACCATAAGATAACAAGTCATCCATTATAGTTAATACATCTTTAGTGGATCTGGAAAATCTATCGTTATCATATACGCAAATTCCTTCAAACAATCGATTTTTTGCATCTATAAGCATTTCTTGAAATTTTTCTCTACCTTTTATATCCTTACCACTTGTTTCGTCTTTGTAGGTTTTAACCCATCGCCAATTTTCTTTTTCGTTTAACCAACTGTCTAAAGTTGATTTTTGACCTTCAGGACTGTAACCTTTTGCTTGTTCCTCCCTACTAACCCTTATGTAATACGCTACTTTATATTCATTTTCCATTTGACTCATCTCTTTTCAAAGGCTTTAGTCAATTGAATGACATATGTCAAATGTACGACAATATATTTAATTTTTTGCTAAAATCATGATACATGTTAACAAACAGACTTTATTGCTAAATTATATCATGCGTTCAAAAATGCTTAAAACAATGCTTTTTGTATTAAAACTCTGGACTTTTTGTATCATTTTTAGTATAATTCGCTATTTTATTACAAATATTAAGGAGAAAGTAGGTCATTTTTAACTTATTTTTAATAGAATTTAATGTGCTAAATATTATCTAACATTGTAAGATTAATGAATTTTAGTTTGCTAGACAAAAATTATCATGCATTATCATGCTTTTTTAGATTTAAATTCATGTTATATGTTAACATTTAAAATATTAGTTTAATCATTATGTTAAAAAATAAAGCTATTTACTTAATGAAGTTAATAAAATAAATGATAATGTTAAACCAAGTATT
>CAZKUB010000044.1:0-4197 GCA_964555835.1 uncultured Thermoplasmatales archaeon | reverse complement strand
AATCTGATTTTCAGCATGAGTAATAGACATATTTGCATATCCAAAAGCAAGTAATACACTGATGCCTGCGATAATTCCAATGCTAATAATCATACGAATTGGAATCATTTCAGCTGCAAAGCTATTCTGAAGTATATTTCTTGTTTTTTTCATTTTTTTTACCCTATTATACGTTATGATTGTGTTTCTATAACTTTTGATTCTGAACCACCATGCCAACTGACACGTGGGCGAATACGGATAACATGAGAGGACTCTGAGGTGTCATCAATAATGAGAGCGACTCCTTTTTCATCACCAATTTTTTTAATGGATTCTTTAATGTCACCTGCCATATATGTTGGTCGAATACGGCTTAATGCATCAATATCTTCTTGAGCAGTAAGACGATGACATAAAATAATATCACTATGAGATAACACTTCAGATGCCAATGCACTTGGTCGTTGAGTGGCCATTACTAAGGAAAGTCCTGGTTGACGTCCTTGTCGCATCCATTCATTGATAAATATTTGTTTACTTAGTAATTCTTCATCGTTTGGAAGAAACAGTTGTGCTTCATCAATAGCAAGCCATACCATAGGTATTCCTTTTTCTTCAACATTAAATCCTATCTTTTTTTGTTCATGGATTTTACGTTCCCGTACTCGTCCTTCAAAGATTTGTTCACCAAGCAATGCTGCGGTGATGCTTTTGAGTTGAGGGTTAGGAAGATGGCTAAAATCAATTATCGTAAGTACTCCACGTTGAACTATTTCATGAAGTGGTGTTCCTGTTTTGTCAAAGATTCCCCATGATTCTGCCATTGTAAAAAAGTTTTCAGCTGCTATTTTAAGTTCAAGTTGGCTTTTTTTATCGTTTTGTATAAAGGTTAATATGTCTTGTATCGAATATTTTTTATCTGTTTTTTGAAGATTTAAGATAGCTCTAGTGATAATAATTCCAAGTGGCTCAGTTGGTTTGATGCTGAAGAGTTGACACCAATGATACGGTGAAAGATCTTTAACGGGTAAAGAGAAAGGTATTGATTGTATTTTTTGTTGTTTATAGATTTTTTGAAATTTTTTAGGGACAAGAAGACGTATGGTAATTCCTTCTGATGCTATATTCCATTCTTTAAGTTGTTGTGCTTCTGTTTTGTTAGGGTAGCGCGTTGACCAAAAGATTCCTAAGGTGTCAAAAACAATAACGCCTAAGTTGTTTTTTACTTCAGGTTCTAGTTTTCCAAGTTCTTCAAGAAATACTCCAATGGTGTATGATTTTCCGTATCCTCGTTTACCACATATTAACACAATATGTGGTCTAAGCACATCAACAAAAACGTTTGCGCCTAATGAGCTGTCTAAGGCGTAGTATCGTCCAATGTTGACTTTTCCTTTGCTTGTTTGTTCTTTTCGCCCTAAAACGTATTGTTTTTCTGAAATGTTTTTTTCATCAAATGAGTATGCTTCAGTCATAATTTTATCAACAAACCTTTTTATGATTTTTTAGTAACTTATTTATAATATCTTTTGCTACATTTTATATTTTGTTATTTAAAATGTGAGAGACATGGAAAAGAATTGTCCGTATATAACTTATAGGAAGTCTGATAGTAGAGAAATTGTGGTGAATTGCCGAAATTGTTTACTTGGTAATTCAACGTTTTCAGATAAGGTGTGTCGTGGTAATCTTTTTACAATTTTACGGAAGGAGTATGGGATAACGCGGCTTGTGTTAAATCATGCGTTTGTGAAAGTATTTCGTGATAAAGAACTTGAATTGTTGATTAAACTTGCTAAGTTTATTGATAAAATTGAGGCATATGATGGAGTCAGTTTTCCTAATAAAGAATTAGATGGCTGTAAGAAATGTAATGCAAAAAGGTATGAAGAGATTCATGAAATTATTACGCTCTCTAAATTTGATCCTGTTCTTGCGTATTTTATGTTATTGAAGTATATGACTAAAATCCCGCCTGATAATTCTCAATGTCATAGTTGTCATCAGAGTTTTATTACAATAGTTAAAGAGATGAGTGAGAAAGCTGAGTTTTCTGTTGGTGATACCTCGGTGGGTAGTGGAGGATTTTATACTACTATGATTCGTCCGTATGTTCGTCCTGGTTTTATTGATTCATATATTCAGCTTGAGCCTCCTTCTGATGCAGTGTTTTTGGATTCATATGAGGTGCGTCGTTTTCAGGGTCGACCTATGAATGTGACGTTATATCTGCTTCGTACTCGTCCTGAAAAATTATATTTTGTTGTTCCTTCTGAATATGATCTTCCTCGTCAGGAGCTTTATTTACTTGAGCGTGTGCGAGAGCATCTTTCAAGGCATCGACCTAAGGATGCTTCATTTATGGATGCGGAGAGTGCTCGAGAGTATTTCCAGCATTTTGGTCGTAATGTTATTGGTCAGTTTGTAAAGACTTCCAGTATGAAGTTATCTGCAGAGCGTATTGAGTATTTATCTGATATTTTTGCTCGGTATACTGCAGGGTTTGGTATTTTAGAGGATTTACTCTCTGATAATCGTATTCAGGATATTTATGTGAATGCTCCGGTTTCTCATAATGCGCTTCATATTGTTCTTGATGGTGAGGAGTATACGTCTAATATTTTTTTATCTGATGGAGATATTGAGTCTTTAGCGTCTCGGTTTCGGACGTTAAGTGGGCGTGCGTTTTCTGAAGCTGCTCCTGTTCTGGATATGGATTTAGGGCAGTATCAGACGCGTGTAGCTGCTATTTCTAATCCGTTGACTCCTAAAGGTATTGCGTTTGCGTTGCGTAAACATCGGCAGAAACCTTGGACGCTTGCTCATTTTATTGCTAATAAAATGATTTCACCTGAAGCTGCAGGGTTTTTGAGTTTTTTAATTGATGGTCAGGCTTCTTTGCTTGTTGCAGGGAGTCGTGGGTCTGGTAAGACATCGTTGCTGGGTGCGTTGATGTTGGAGATTCCTCAGCGGTTTAGAATTCTAACTATTGAGGATACTGCTGAGATACCTGTTGAGCAACTGCAGCGTTTTGGTTATAAGATTCAATCACTTATCACTAAATCCATTGCGTCTGGTTCAACTTCTAGTGAAGTTGATCCTACTCAGGCGCTTCATACTGCGCTTCGTCTTGGTGAATCCGTGTTGATTCTTGGTGAGGTGCGTGGTGTAGAGGCTAAGGTGTTGTTTGAAGCGATGCGTGTTGGGGCTGCTGGTAATCTTATCATGGGGACGATTCATGGTTCTACTACTCGTGATGTATATGAGCGGGTGGTGTATGATATTGGTGTTCCACCTACTAGCTTTAAAGCTGTTGATGGTGTTGTTATTGCTGCACCTATTCGTTCTGAGGGTGGTGTGGAACGTAAACGACGGGTGATTCAGATTTCTGAGATTCGAAAAACAGGGTGGACTGTTGATCCTGATCCAGATAAAGTGTTTGAGGATGTAATGGTGTATAATACCGAGCAGGATCGATTAAATGCCACGGATTTGTTGGATATGGGTCAATCAGAGATTTTAGGTGGTATTGCAAAAAAATGGGGTATTAGTGTTGAAAAAGCGTTGCAAAACATTAAACTACGTACTGATATAAAGCGTAAATTAGTGCAGACTGCGTTATCTACGGATCGGCTTGATTTACTTGAGGCGTATGCGATTCGTGATGCTAATAATGCGTTTTGGATGCTTATTGAGGAGCAAAAAATGCAGCGTTCTGGTGTTGATTATACTGTTATTTGGGAGAAATGGAATACGTGGTTTAGTTCATTTGTTTCTTCAAAAAATTTGGTGTTAAGTGAGTAACTATGGTTGATGAAAAGAATTGGTTTGAGCGGGCATGTGAGTATGCTCAGAAACGGTTTTCTTTTCTTATTTCTGATAACCCAAGTTCAAAAGAAAAAATAAATAAATATTTTTCATCTGATTATATTGAAACGTTGAATTTTTCTGGGTTGCAAGTATCACCTCGAGGTGTGTTAAGTCTTGCGTATATGACTGCGCTTATCGGCTTTGTTGGTATGTTTGTTATTGATGTTCTTATTATTTTTTTGTATGAAGGTAAGATTGGTGAAATTGATTTATTTACCTTGCTTATGATGTTTTCTCTTACGTTGTTTTTGCCCTTGGTTGCAATGAATTTGGTGGCTAGTTATCCTAAGACGTATGCGCAGTATATCAAGATTCATTCTCTTGGCGATATCCCGGAGATTTTAA
>CAZKUB010000043.1:0-5879 GCA_964555835.1 uncultured Thermoplasmatales archaeon | reverse complement strand
CTCAATAACTCCTGAAATATGGGAAAAAGTTTTTAACTTAAACAGAGGGAAGTATGAATTAGCTAAAAATTCTTTTAGAATATTGCCCCAAGCAGGGATTGAAGTTTTCGCATCTATAACCCCGATGCCAAATTGGACAGGATATGATGATATAGAGAAAACTATTGCTTTTTTATCTGGAGGTGGGGTAAGATTTATTTTAGTATATGCCCCCGGATTTACAAAATATACAAAACCGGAAACAGTTGAAAAACTAAAATATAATAAATTTGAGTTATCTGATTTTCTTACCAGAATGAGTAAAACTTATGGTGTTCAATTTAGTTGGTCATTAGATCCCAATTTACTGTTAGATGTAAATACCCATGTAATTGAATCTAATGTTATGGATTTATACGCTAGAACTAAAAAAACAAAATCATATTGGTTTACATCTGGAGCGGCATTTGATAGGTTAAAGGGAATAATGAAAAATTTATTTAAAAACCATCCAGCAGATCCAGAAGTAGAAGTAATTCCAAATTCCTCTTATGGGGGAAATATTGAATGTACCGGTTTATGGATGATTGAGGATTTAAAATCAGTTATTTCAAATCTTAGTAACGAGCATATTTTTTTCCCTGGGAATTTCTTAGATCGATACGGTTTTGATCTAAAAGGGGATAACATGGTGGACTATTTAAAAACAGTAACAAACAACTCAATACATATACTCTAAGGAAAAAATTAGATGGGAAAAATGACACAATTTTATATAGATTTAGTAAACAAAAGAAAAGGTATACTAGATCAATCATGGGACGAGATAGGTAAAAAATATGGATTAACAGGAGAGGCAGTGAGAAATAGAGCGAAAAGAATGTTAGCAGGGAATTTAAAAGAATCAACTAAAGAGGTTTTAGAAAAGCACGGGATTGATTATCAAGGAACAAGCTCTACAGAAAATTTAGATTTTCAGTACGTAGAGAAAGGGGAGGAGGCAACACTAACTGGGGTTTTGAAGGTAAATAAGACCTCTCCCGCTAATACTGATCGAAAGAAGATTTTAGAAGAGTTCCTAAAAGAGCATAAAGTAGATATGGAATTATGGGAAGTAAAGGAATTTAGGATAGGTGCATCAGATGTAACTATGTCGGGGGTTAAAAGTAGTACAAACCAAGATGCATGTTATACTAATTATAATATTAGAGTGATCTTAAAACCAAAATCATGGGTTTTAGATAAAGATAGATTTGTAAAAGATCTTATTCAAGACGTTACTTCCTCTCACTCTCCTAAAGTTGATAAAGTTATTTTTAATAATAATCTTAAAAAAAGAGAAAATAACATATTTATACCTATTATAGCGGATGCTCACATAGGTAGATTCTCATGGGGAGAAGAAACTACAGAGGATTATGATCTAAAAATTGCTAAAAAGAATTATTTGGCGGCATTTTATGGGATGATTCATCAGTGTCGAGAATCTATTTCTGAAGTTTTATATGTTATAGGAAACGATTTCTACAATTCGGATCATTTTTTCCTGTTTAATAAAACTACCGCCGGAACCCCACAAGAAAATGACAGTAGATGGCAAAAAATGTTCCGAGAAGGAAGACAAATTGCCTACGAAACTATTGATTTTTTATATAAAAACGTTGCTCCTGTTAAAATAGTTATAATGCCAGGGAATCATGACACGCATTTTACATATTTTTTAGGCCAAGTTTTAAAAGCAAAATACGTTGAAAATAAAAATGTTACTTGTTCAGACGTGGATGTTGACGTTTCCCCGTTGTGTAGAAAGTATCATGTATTTGGTAAGAATTTATTTGGATTTGCACATGGGAAAAATGAGAAAATTAATAAAATCCATAATATAATGAGTGTAGATGCTAAAGAACATTGGGGGAATGCTAAATATAAATACATGTTTTTGGGACATACTCACCATTTTGAACAATATATGACCAAGGATGTATATAAAATGCATGAGGATTACATGGGAGTAGAGATAATCCACATGCCATCTATTGCTAATAGGGATAACTATGAGCAAGATAAGTGTTTTATCGGTAGTCAAAAAGGAGCTAAAGCGTTTGTTGGTAATTATGAAGAGGGTATAATAAATACCATTCATTATAATTTTTGATAAAAAAGCGAATGAAAACTACTAATAATAAAAGTAGTTTGATTTCCTTTTAAGGCAGAAATAGTAAATGTCCATTATATATAATACAGAATCCGAAATCACAGTATCCATAAGGTACAACGAAACCGCAGATGCGGAAGTTCTTAATCAACAGATCGATAACCTTTTTAAAAAAGGTGTTTATTACCATACCGACCCGCTTATAGTTGCGGAATCTGATTCTTCTATTATTATAAATCCATTTACGTTAATCATAAGACAAGAAAATGCCACTTATATTGATTCAAAAACAAAAGCTGAAAGAGTAGCAGATTTATCCATTAAAGCAACTATTAAAACTATAGGAACTATTTCCAGTGTAAACTATTTAAAACCCTATATAGTTGCAGAATTATGGTCACCTGTTTCTGAAACGGTAGGATATAGACAGGATACTCAATTAACAGTAAGAGTTAGAGCAGTTTCAGGTGCTGAAAGAGATTTAGATAATCAGATTTTATTGGGAAAACTATTATTTAAAGATGGTACTGGTGTCCAAGATGATTTATATGACGTAGACTATGTAAGATCCCTACAAAAATCACCTCAATATGACGCTGAAACATGGTTAGCCCAGTTTATAGCCCATGTAACGGGTAAAAATCAGATTACTATCTCTGGGGGCTATTTAGAAGGGGTGAAAGTAGAGAGTTTGGTTGTTAACTATAACACCCCTACCTATCCATGGCCATCTCCTGGTCATCATAGATTTGACTTAGCATATGTCGATGAATCTACTAATACTTTAGTTTTACGAAAAGGAACGGAGGAAGCAGGAGGAGAAAATGAAGATCCTAAACCCAATCCTATAAATTTAGCCACATACTCTTTCCCAGTAGCTATGATATATATACCCAATAGATTAAGAAGCGGGGGTAGTTTTGATGAAGAATGTATTTATAACGTTTTACCTAGATTTTCTCGTAAGCCAACAAAAGGGGATGAGGGAATAGCGAATTATATAATTAAAAGTGTTGCGGAATGGGAAGCATATTTTGGGGTAGAAGAGGGAACTACTCCAGAGCTTAATGAAGGAGGGGAAACATCAGGATCATTTGATGACGGTTTTCCTTGTGAATATGCAAATGGTGTAAAAACAGTTTATCCAAAACGTGGAAGATATGAAATTAGAAATATATATGATCCAATTACAGGGGCAATTATAAAGTATCCGGTGTGGACACGAATTAAACTCCCCTCTGGATTTCAGTTGATTTCAGGTAATGATGTTGTTTTTGATTATAAAAAATCATATTCCTCATTTGAGGTTACTAATGATTCAGATATTTTACTTATGAGTGCAAGTGGTAATGAAATAACAGTAAAAGAAGAAGATAACCATGTTGCGGATATTTATTCTGAGAGATATGGGGATTATTTACATCCAGAAACGTGGGATAGCATTTCATTTTCAGATACTACCGTTAGAGAAAATAACTATGTTGATAGTCTTATAAGAAAAGAGAAATCTGTTGATATTATCCCAGAAATTGTTTCTCTACCTACTTTAAGTGTACAATATTCGGTACACGTGGGAGCTGACTTATATGTTGCGTATGCGGATAGTAATAAATTATTTTTACAAAAAACATCCTGGCAAACTAACCTTGAACGGAAATATCAGCGAAATTGTTCGGCTTGAATTTGATGAGGTATTTAATTTAACTCCAAAAAAAATCGCATTTATTCAAAAATATTCTTCCCTAAAGTATGTTGAGGATGAGTATGGAAAATGGCTTAAGAAAAACAAAATACTATTTTCAAAAATGGGATACCGGATTCTTGATATGCTATACTGGGAAGAAAATTGTGCAAACTGGGTAGCTAAGTCAAAAACAGAATTCCGGGCTTATGGTATTGAAGTTTTTTCCCCTTTTAACTCCCGCGAATTAATTTTAACGCTTTATGGTTTGCCTAAAAAATACCGCAGAAAACAAAATCCGATAGTTTACAAAAAAATGATTGAAATACTTTGGCCTGAAGTATTACAAGTTCCGGTTAATCCTGGTCGTAAAAAAATTGCAATGAGGGTAACCCAATATTTAGGCATATTTCCGATATTCAGAAATTTGAAACTTTGGTGGAATTTATTCAAAGACAGAAAACGTTGGTGAATCCGATAGTTTATTTTTTCAAAAAAGTTTTAATATTTTCCTTGAATTTATTCAATAGATCTTCTAAATCAGAAGATGTTTTGAGGCCAATTGTGAATGAAATAAAGATAATCGTAAAAAGTGAACTTCGTATAAAAATATCCCAAATTAAATTCAATTCAGGAATAAGCTTAACGGCAAAATAAGCTACTGTCCATGAGATGGCTACCAACCAAAATTGAAATCCAAAAGGTTGCATTTTATACTTTATGCGTAAAAATAAATAACGAATTATATTACTAAAACTAAATGATAACGCAACAGCAGCTCCTGCACCGGAAATTCCCCATTTGGGTATAAATAAATACGTTGCAATAAAGAATATGAAAACCTGAATTAATAAAACCCATAAAGTCATTCTGTAGTATTTTGAATAAGCTATAATTAATCCGTTTGCACCTGTTGTCATATCTACAAGTGCCCCTAATCCAATAAAAAAAATTACCCACTTACCAGTAGCATAATTTTCTCCAAGAATTACCAAAATATTGTCAATGTTTATCCAAATACCCCCAAATAAAAAAGCAGCAATTATAAACTGATTCAGGCAGCTACGCTTATAGATATCTAAGATATATTCAACATCATTACGTTTCCATGCTTCGGCGATAAGTGTTCCCGAAATACGCAATAATGAACGCGACGGCAATAACACAAGCATACCAAAAAAAGATGCAATAGTATAGATTCCAACAGAATTTATTCCCAAAAAATGATTAACTATAATTTTATCGACATTAAAAATTATGTGACTACCAATGCCAGTAAGAATACTAAAAAATGCAACATCAATCATTTCTTTTTTCAGTTTCCTGTCGATAAAATTCAAATTGGGTTTTAGGTCAATCTCACCCTTTAGCAACAAATAGAAAAAAATAATGACACCTTTTGCACATACAGCTCCAGAATAACTTATAATTAGGTGATTAACGTCAATTACTTCGAAAATAAATAAAATAACTACTAAAAGTATTAACAGTCGCTGCAAGAATTCTATCAAAAAAGTACCCAAAACCGCATTGTAAAGTAATCTGTTAAAGCTGTCGAGTGCATTATATAAAAGGGTAAAAAAAGTTAAAGGGATTAGTAACCAAATGTATTCTGAAAATAAATTGGATTTTTCAATATTGTTTTTTACTAACCAGGGAGATATAATGAAAAATGTAACTAAGAATAATATCAATCCTATCAACAATACAATAAATGTAAGAAACAAATATCCATTATGACCACTTTTTATATTGCGAAAATACGGAAACAAACGCGCTGTTACCCCATTGATTCCCAATGAAAAAAATTGTGCAAAGAGTACTGACCATGCAACCAGCAGCCCAAACAGTCCAATGGTATCGGTAGTCAGGTAATTTGGGAAAAGGTATGCGGTAGTTACAAAACCAACGGCCACTCCTAAATACGACCAGATGCTTCCTTTGATACTTTGTTTAATGATTATCCCCATTTATGCTGCCAGATTTTTTTTAATCCCTATTTTTGTTCAAATCAATTATATGAAAATTTTTTTTTATGGCAAAGATAAACGGCTTCCGTAAACT
>CAZKUB010000042.1:0-1525 GCA_964555835.1 uncultured Thermoplasmatales archaeon | reverse complement strand
TGATATCATTGCATAGAATTCTTGCAGAGTTTAAAGCACAATTAAAACCAATACCTGGTGCTTTTACACAATCGCCAACTAGATATAAGTTTTTTACAGGAGTTCTAATTTCTGGTTTTTCATTATCAATTTTTTTTACAACACCATCTAAGTGCCATATTACAGGGTAAAAACACCAATTAAGTTTAGATTTAAAATTTGGAATAATTTTTTCTAAATTTTTATCTAAAATTTTTCTCAAATTTATTAGAGTATTGTTATTTTTTGCTTCTTCGGGTGTACATATGATATATGATTGAACAAGGTATTCTCCTCTAGGCGATACCTCTGCTTCAGGCGAAGATGTCATAAAATCAATCATTCCTGCAGCATGATCTCCATCAACTCCTGCATTTTTTTCAATAAACATAAATGTTTTTCCGATTAGTTCTTGCTCTAATTTTTTAAATGAGTAATAAGCACATAAACTTGCAGTTCCATCAAGTGATTTTAGATTATTTACATAACTTTTTGAGAAATTTTTTTCATCTATTATATTAAAAAGATTTTGAACTAGTATATTTGAGATTATTATATCAAAACTATATTCTTTATTATTTGAAACAACTCCGACTGCTTTATTATTTTGTATAATTATCTTAGAAACTGGGTGATTCAATAGTATTTTGCCGTTGTTTTTTGTAATTACTTCTGAAAGTTTTGTTGTAAAATAAGATAGTCCTTTTTTCGGGTATCTAATACCTTTTAAACCCATATCTTTTTGAGTTCTTAAAACTTCGCCACTTGAAATTAAATCAAGATTATTCATTGTTGTAATCAATTTAGAATTTATTTCTAAAACTTCACCCATTTTTCCTTTTCCATAAATCTTAATTGTTTCACTCATAGGTGTAACGTCAAGTTTTTTCATAGTTTTTTCACTTGCTAAAAAAAGTCTTAAAACATTTGGTAACATCTTAATTTTTTCAAAGTTTGTCACAAAAAAACCATAATGATCATTTTTTTGCTGATAGAGTCTTGATTTTAGAATATTAATATCTTTTTTGGAAAACGATAAAATTTCTTTAAATTTTTTTATAATTCCTCCGCCAATTACGTGATAACCAAGATCAAGATGATATCCCTCAAGAAGTTTTTTTTCAAAAATTTCATTGAGAGGTGGATCAGAAAAAGCAATATTCATATTAAAATTAGATAAAGTCTTTAAGTAACTATTATAATCTAAATTTTGCATATCTATTGAAGTTGCTCTTCCACCAAAAACGGATTCTTTTTCAAAAATTGTTACATGGTGCCCTTTTTTTGAAAGAATAGCTCCTGCAACAAGTCCGCCTATGCCAGCGCCGATGATGCATATTTTTTTAATAGTCATCTTTATCACTGAAATCATTTAAACTCTAAACTATCTACAATTTTTCTACCTGTCGTTACATTTTTTATAAACTGGTTTTGTAATAACTTGGAAATAAGTTACTAAATGCCCATATTGCTAAAAAAAGTCTTAAAACATTTGGTAACATCTTAA
>CAZKUB010000041.1:0-6064 GCA_964555835.1 uncultured Thermoplasmatales archaeon | reverse complement strand
CGGCTATTTTGTAAAAAAAAGAATCAAAAATCTTGATGATTATTTTCTTGCAGGTCGAAGACTCACACTTCCTATTTTTGTTGCAACTCTCGTATCAACATGGTACGGAGGTCTTTTAGGAGTAGGTGAGCTTTCTTTTACATATGGATTTGTAAATTGGATTATACAAGGATTTTTCTGGTATCTAGTTTATTTATTTTTTGCATTTTTCCTTGCAAACAGAATTAGAAAATCAAATTTTTATACATTACCTGATCAACTGGAACATTTTTATGATAAAAAATCACGTTTTTTAGGCGCATTTTTCAATTTTATAATGGTCACCCCAGCACCATATGTTCTTTCCCTTGGCCTTATTTTCAACTTAATTTTTGGCTGGGATGTCTGGATCAGCATATTAATTGTAGTACTTTTTATGATTTTTTATACAATCCGTGGAGGCTTTGTCGGAGTTATTTATACTGATTTAATCCAGTTTATTCTAATGATGACCGGAGTTGCACTTATCATTCCCCTGGCTGTTCAAACCTACGGTGGATTTGATTTTTTATCATCCGCTCTTAGCGATCCTTCTCCTGTTCTGGGTTATATTGATACTACTAAACATCTGACTTTAACAGGTGGACAAACAACCTTTTGGATACTTGTCTGGGGTATGATTGCTTTCTGGACACTTGCAGATCCTGGTTTTTATCAGAGATGTTATGCTACTAAAGATGATAAAATTCCCAAAAAAGGAGTTCTTATTGCAATTGTTTTTTGGATTTTATTTGACATTTGCACAACTTTCACAGGTATTTATGCGGTTGCTGCCACAAACGCAGGTCTTCTGCAAGTTGAGTCAGCAGCTACTTCATATTTATCAATTGCAGGAGCCCTGCTTCCACCTGCTCTTCTAGGCTTGTTTTTAACAGGTCTTATTGCAACTGTTATGAGCACTGCAGATTCTTTTACGTTTCTTGGTGCTATGAATATTTCACATGATCTTTACAAAAATATTTTCAGGAAAAAAGCAACAGATAAACAAGTAATATTTATGACAAAAATAGGTATTATAATATCACTTGGCTTTGCAGTGTTTCTTTCTTTATTTTTTGACTCAATTGTAGATATGTGGTATTATATTGGAACAATTGGAATATCTGCGTTAATTGTTCCAATCCTATTTGGATTTTTTTATAAAAGAAAAAAATCACCCTTAGCCGCTATTTCTTCAATGATTGCCGGCTCATTGACTTCCATTATATGGGTTATACATGGTTTTATGAATGCAGAATACGGCTGGCCTGTATACATTGCAGGGATTGAGCCTTTATACCCTGGTTTATTAGCATCATTGATTGTTTTTGTAACTGTAAACATATTTCATACGAGGAGGATGAAATAAAATATGGACCCTGCTTATCTTTTAGTTGCAAATTCAATTTTACTAATTATTGCTACAGCTGTTTTAACATACTTTTTTTTAAAAGATATGTTAAAGAATAAAAAATAAAATTTTTTTTATAGTACTGTTCCCAATATTGCAATAAGTGCAACTACTATTGGAACGCATATCAGTGTTGTCCATGTTATAATGTGTGCTGTTGATTTTTTATCTAACCCATAGGGTAGCAAAAACATGTTAGTACTTGTGACTGGTAGACTGGCATTGATTAGTATTACTGCAAACCATGCCCCTGGAATTAAACCTATTGTATATAACGATCCAAAGGCAATTCCAATTATTAAAGGCGTTATTATAACAGTTACGATAAACATGTTTCTGACCCATTTCCAGTGGTCGCTACTGTCTTTTTTATCAACACCAATTAACTTTTTAATTTCATTTATTTTTAGATCAGATGGGTCTATACCAGATCCTACATAGTATAATGCTGCAGGTATTGTTATTGCTGTGTAGAATTGTAGCAATATTCCGGCATCGCCAAAATTTGCTGTTGTTACACCAGTCTGAGCATGTATTATTATTGCAGCTATTACAAAAGATATGAGAAACCAGGGGTATATTTTTAGGAACCATGGTAGCGTTTTCATGTGTTCTTCTTTTTGTTTTTTTGCTTCTTTGTTATGCATGTGTGATAGTATATATGGTATTATAGCAAATAGTGCGATTCCTACTATTGCCATGACTATTCCTGCAGGTACTGCCCATGTTTCTATTGCAAGCATAGCACCACCTATAAATGCTGAGCTTCTTCCCTGATTTGTAAGAACTGTTTTTAGATACAAATTTTTATTTTTTTCTGATAAATTTTGTTTTTTAATTTGATATTTTGCATATAAATATGCAATGATATACATAGCAAGAATTGTTACAGCAACAATTATTGAGAATTTGATTTCTTCTGTGCCAAAGGTTGTATTTAGAAATATTCTAAAAAGTAGTACCGGTATGAAGAAATAAAGAATTATTAACCCTATTTTTTTCATTATTTTATCTATTTTTTCTCTTCCTATAAATTTTGCAATGATAATTGTTAAAATAAATCCTACAAGTATCCATGGTAGTGTGTAAAGCCCAGATATGTACGGCAGTATATTTCTCATTATTTCTATCATATTACACCTATTTTATCATCGTTCAATTACTCTTTTTGCTTTTCCAGTGCTTCTTTCAATTGTTTTTGGCTGTATTGCTTTTACAGGAACATGTAAGTTTAAGATGCTGTAGATTTCTTCTTGTGCTTTTTGCTCAAGTTCATCAATATTTCCCTGGTTCCATCGTGTTTCAGTTGGCTCTACCTCAACAGAAAGTTCTGTAATATCTCCTTTTTTGGTTTTAACAATTTGATAAAACTCGCTTACTCCTTGAACCTTCATAAGACCTGCTTCAATCTGGCTTGGGAATACTATTACTCCTTTTACTTTCATCATATCATCAGAGCGGCCTTTTATCCTTGATTGAATTGGCAGAGTCCTCCCACAGTCACATGTATCTTCATAAAGTGTTGCAAGATCCTTTGTTCTAAAACGAATAGCCGGGAATGCTTCTTTTGTAAGAGTAGTAAAAACAAGCTCGCCTTCCTCCCCTGGTTCTAGTGTTTCACCAGTTTGCGGGTCTATTATTTCTGCAAGGAAATGATCTGCATTAACATGTAGTTTTTTACATTCACATTCTGATACAACACCAGGTCCTATTATTTCTGTGAGACCATAATGCTCTGTAGCTCTGATACCCCAGCGTTTTTCGATATTATTTCTCATTTCTTCAGACCATGCTTCAGCACCAAATACTCCAAGTTTGAGATTAAAATCAGTTTTTGGATCAAGCCCCATTTCTTCTGCAACCTCCGCAATATAAAGTGAATAAGATGGAGTGCAGGCTAGAACAGTGCTACCGAAATCCTTCATCACATTAATCTGACGTTGTGTGTTACCTGAAGAAATAGTAATTACCATTGCACCTATTTTTTGTGCACCTTTTTCAAATCCATGTGCTCCTGTAAAAAGACCATATCCATAGGAGTTTTGCATTCTGTCACTTCTGCGCATACCATTTGCATAAAGCGCGCGGGCCATTACTTCACCCCAGAGGTCTACATCATTTGCAGTATAGGGTCCTACAACAGGTTTTCCAGTGGTCCCTGATGATGCATGAACCTCTACAATATCATCCATCTCTGTACAGACAAGACCAAATGGATAATATTCACGAAGGTCATGCTTGGTTAAAAACGGAAGTTTTTCAATATCTTTGAGTTCTTTGATATCAGAAGGTTTTACCTTTGCATCATCAAGTTTTAATTTGTAATATTTATTCTTTGAATAAACACGGTTTACAAGTTCTTTTAATCTTTGAAGCTGTAATTTTTTAAGTTTTTCTATAGGCATTGCTTCTAGTTTATAGTCCCATAAATCAGATTGCATAATGTTATTCCTCCCGTACTTATTGTTTTTGGCAAATAAAAGCTTTGTTTATAATGATTTTGAAAATATCACATGTAAATAAATGGTTTTTAATAGTAAACATGCATAGCAAACAGCGTTTATAAGGGGGAAAACATGGATATTTTAATACTTGGTGCAGGTATGATGGGCAGAGCGGTGGTCTTTGATCTTGCAACTTTTTCAAAGTTTGACAAAATCACTATTTTTGACAAAGACAAAAAAACTCTTGAATCTGCAAAAAATTTTCTTAAAGATAAAAAAATAAATTATGAAATATTGGACGTTGAGGATAAGGATAAAGTAAAAGAAAACTTTAGAAAATATGATGTTGCAGTATCTGCAGTTCCTTATTATTTCAACTATTTTTTAACTAAAACTGCTATTAATACAAAGACTCATTTTATAGATCTTGGTGGTAATAATACAGTTGTTGAAAAACAACTAAGTCTATCTGAGTTGGCTGAAAAAAACAAGGTTACAGTTATTGCGGATTGCGGTCTTGCACCAGGTCTTGTTTCAATTATCACTAGAGATATTGTGGATTTCATGGATGAGGTAGATTTTGTAAAGATACGTGTCGGTGGTCTTCCTTTAAAACCAGTTCCTCCTTTTAATTATCAGATTGTTTTCTCACCAAATGGACTTATCAATGAATATATGGAAGATGCTTTAATTCTTGACAATAAAAAAATAGTTGCAAAAAAATCAATGACTAAGCTTGAAGAAGTTATTTTTCCGTATCCTTTTAGCAAAATGGAAGCTTTTCTTACATCTGGTGGATGCTCAACTCTTCCATATACATTTAGATATATAATTAGATATCTTGATTATAAGACTATCAGATATCCTGGTCACTGCGAAAAGATAAAACCAATGCTTGATCTTGGATTCGGCTCAGAAGAACCAATTAAAATTAACAATGTAGAAATAACCCCTCGAAAACTATTAATCAAATTATTACGAGAAAAAATCCCTTGCAAAGGAAAAGATGTTGTACTTTTAAAAATAATGAGCCAAGGCATAAAAAACAATGAAAAAATAAATATTGATTACCAGATGATAGATTATTTTGATGAGAAAAACAATATTACTTCAATGATGCGAACAACTGCATATCCTGCGGCAATAATTGCAAATATGATAAATAATGGTAAAATCAAAAAACGCGGAGTACATACTTGTGAAAACATAGTTTCACCAAAACCTTTCTTCCAAGAACTTAAAAAAAGAAACATACTAATCAAGAAAAAAATGTGTAAAAAATGAATGAAAGAGATTTTATCCAAAACAAAAAACATACAATGAACAAACTTGAAAGTGCAAAAAAAGAAAGAAGAGTAGATGAAGGAATTATTCCTATCCTTGATATAATAAACTCATACAACGAATATTATACTTCCAGTAGTTGTTATGGTAGAATAGTTTTACTTGAGATACCAGAGCTTGGCAATAAAATAGATGCTAAATGGCTTGGTAAATGGCATAGAAAAATCAAATATGATGATTTTTTAAAAGCCTGCCGTAAAGCTGAAAAAGGAATGCTGTGGCTGCTTGCTCAGTCTCCTATAATTCATGTTTTTGCAAAGGATTTAAAAAGTGCAGATAAACTTGTAAAAAAAGCTGTTAATTGTGGTTTTAAACATTCGGGTTTTAAAACAGTTGGTAAAAATATTGTATTAGAAATCGCTAGCACCGAGCGTCTTGACTCACCACTTGGAAAAGACGCAAATATATTCTGCAACAAAGAACACATTGATTTTTTAATAAGTATTGCAAACGAGGTATTTGAAAAATCAAATTCTAAACTTATAAAGCTTGAAAACAGCCTTCAAAATAATATTAAATAATTATAATAATTAGGAAATATTTATATACTCATAGATTAACCATAATTACATTGGTTTAAAATGAAACGTTCAAAGATACTAACCATTACATTTACGTTCTGGATATTGCTCATAATAATGTCTGTATCATGGCTTACCTTTTTGTTCTACAACAATCTGTATTTATTATCAACTAATATAATATTCTTACTTGTCCTAATAGTCGCAATAATAAGTTTTACTCTCTCTATATTTTTTATAAGTCAGATACTTGTGGATGTTAGAATAGAAATAAAAGAAGCTCGGCAAAAAGAAAAAAACATAAGAGATTTATTAGAGTATAACCA
>CAZKUB010000040.1:0-6588 GCA_964555835.1 uncultured Thermoplasmatales archaeon | reverse complement strand
GGTTTGCATAAACTGTGAAAGGTTCATCAAAATCAGGGCTTCTAACAAAAACTAACGCTTCATAGCTTTCAAAAGGAAAGCCCCATACATCTTTTAAATACAATGAGAAATCATGCAAAGTAACTTTAAAGCTATTTTCTTCAGGAATATTTATTTTTTCAGTAGCTTTGATAGAATCATATTTAATACTAAGGTTATAACTAGCAGGAATAAGTTTTTCAAAATAATAAATGCCATTTTCAAATCGGTCTGGTGTTAATGTAACAGGATATTGCATTTCGCCACTAATCAAACTAACTTCTATATCAAAATCAGGTTTCTTTCCTGAGGCGTAGTCAACTTCTACTTTAAAGTCATAAGCCTCGACATCAATAGTTTTTTTTACAGGAAACATATTGTTGAGAGAAGTAATGCTTATTTGTTGATTGTCAATCAAAAAACCCTTATAAAAAGAATTTAAATCATATTTTTCACGAATACCTGCAGGTAGGCCAATTAAGGTTTCACCATTTTCATTACAAGATACTTTGTGAATAATATCATCATCTTTTAGAACAAGTGTATCTACATCCTTTAATCCTTGGTTATTTTGATCAGTAAATAATAAGCTTATTTTACCTTGCTGCTTACAAAAAATACGAACCGCAGTGTCTTCTTTTAAATCTACAACTTTAAAACCAACAAACTCTCGTTCATCACCAATAATAGGATTTACAAGATACACTTTTAAAACATATTTTCTAGGTATCTGATGATTAAAAACAGCCTTTCTGAAAAAAGAAACGTTTCTCCAATCTATACCTATGCCAAGTATACCCTTATCTGTTAAAGGTATCTTCCCAGACTGCTTGAATCCTACTACAACATCATTATGTAAAATCTCAACATGAAAATAAGAATTTTTGAGCAAAAACCTTGAACTCATCATCTTTAATAAAAGATTAGGATTTGCATGAGTATAAACAGTCAAATTGTAATCTTGTTTTTTCTCTTCACCGGTTATCTCACCTTCATATTTAGGCTGAAAATCAACAAGAGAGTGGTAAAACTCTGCCTGTTTTTCTATCTTAGGATATCCGCCATCTTTTGTACTATGATAAAATGATCTAAACTCAACAACATAATCATTTGGGGGAGCTTTAGATCCGGAAGAATTTCTGGATAGAGATAGAAAAGAAACACGGCCATCAAGTCCGGGTAGATTCGGTACATTTCCTTGGTGTAACATCAGCCGAACACCATCTCTTTCGTTTTTACCGGAAGAAACGACGTCAATAGAATCTAGAACAATGCCATGAGCCTCCCCTGTTTTTCCATCATCAAAACTAACCCATGGAATACTGCCAAGAGAATATCCGTCTTTTAATCCAATGATTTCTTTAAAAGGACCTTCAGGATAGGGATCAATCTGATGTATTTTAACAAATTCTTCATCACTGTAAAAATGTATGTATTTGGGCATATTTCCAAAATTCAATTCGTTTATAATACTACTCCTAAGCATGCCACTTGTCATAATCATAAACTCAACTTCTATTTCTCTTCCTTTAGGTAAGTCACCCAGCGCCTCATGTCTTACATCTGAGTAAATACTTTTATCGATGCCTGGCGAATAATAATATTTATGATATACAGTTGATCTAAGCAGCCCGCTATTCGACTCGCTTATAATTCCTATTTTAACCATTAAATTGCCATCAATTATAATTTCGCTTTTCACCAGTTTATCCATAGTTTGTTCTGTTTCCCAATCCTGGTTTTTATACCAATATCGCATACCATAAGATACAGTATTTTCACCCATATTAGGTAAAAGACTTGTAGCCCCCTCCTTCATTTTAGCAACCTGCTGAGATGTTGGTTCACCATCGGCAATTCCTTCTTTTGCAACTGAGTAGACAATGTTTGTTCCCTGCATTATATTATAAGCCCAGGTTTCTGTAAGTATCCCTCCAATAGGCTCATATGAAAAATATGAATCTTCAACTCTTACGCGATCAGGATAATCCACCATAGGGGTTTCTTTGTTATCATAATATACATAATATTTTTCTTGACCATTAGCAATTTCTGGTATAAGAAAAACCAAACCGCATGATTGAATATGGTTATCTCCACTGTATTTTAAATTATAAATCTGTGATTCAAGCTCTTTAATGTGCATACCCTGTTGATAAATAACTCTTACAGAATGCTTTGTTTCATCTTCAGCCCAACAGGCATCTTCAAACTCAAAAAAAATGTCTATGGGATGATAAATAGCATCTTTATCAGAGGTATCAATAGGAATTACTATACTCTGACGATACGACCAAGTATCATCCCACCAAGCACAATCTTTAGTTTCATCAGACTGAATACTTGGAGATATTGACAAAAAAACTAGAGATATAATGAATAAAACTCCAAACAATCTAACAGCTGTCTTCATATATTGATATGTCCCCAAAGCACTTATTATATTTGAATAATAATATTATATATCATCATATAAAAAGTTTATTGAACGTATTTGTCAAAAAAGCTATTTTTTAGAACTTTTGTTTTTAGAATTAATCCATAACATTATAACAATTAAGCTAAGGATAATAAAAATAAGCAGGCCTTGTAATAGATTTGTTTTGAACAAAGAAATAATTCCCTCTGTAAAATAAGCAATCAACAAACAACCAGTTACAGTACCAATTGAAATTGCATAAAAGGTATGATCGGGTTTCATACCAATAAGCCGTCCTACAATAGAGCCTACAAGACCACCTGACCCCTGAAATGGGACCATGACAAATAATACAACCCCTATAAATCGTAGAGGTTTAATCCATCCGTACTTGTCTTCGCTTCTTTTACCAATCTTTTCAACTTTTTCCATGAACTTACCAACAAGCGGTATTTTTTTTGCCAAGTCGTAATTCCATACAAGAAAAAGAGCAACTACAATATCAACAAAGGCAATAGCAAATGCAATAGACAAAGGATTTACTGAAACCGGTTGAACATGAATGTTTAATAAAGGAACAGTCAAGCCCTCCTTAAGAAGACCGATGCCTAAAGGAATAATTGTTTCTTTTCCAAAGGGGGGGAAGAAATAAGCAACTATCAGCGGCCATATTATCCTTATAGTATCATTCAGTAGCCACCAAATACCAAAAACTCCAAAACCCAGAACAAACGGGAAGAAAAATTTTGTAAAAGCTATAGCTCTCTCAGATAGTTTCATAAACTCAAACCTGAATACAAATACTTAATAAAGACTATTTCGTAATAATTCAAAAACTTACAAGAATTGCAGCATGATCCTTCTCAAAAGGAGACATATCAACAATTTGTTTTATTTTTAAATTATTTTCTTCTAATTCTTTGCAAACCTGCTCATATGCTTTATTAGGTTTCAGAGAAACATCAATACTTCTAGCTTTAACCATAAACAGACCAAATCCTTCTTTTTTAAGATATCTGTTGATATTTTTGATGAAAATATCTGATTGATTTCTCTGTGAAATATCTTGATATACAATATCAACATCTGAAACAACCATGCTGTATCTCTCAGGATGAAAGGCATCCTCAAAAATAGGAATAATATTAGTTCTTTTATCACAAATACTAAGTAGTTTTTTCATTGAAACAGGTGCATTTTCAACAGCATAAATCAGACCATTCGTTAATATATCTGAAATATGACTTACAGTTGTACCTGTTGCAGCACCAAGATACAAAAAAATATTATCAGATTTGATTTTAAAATCTAGGCCATTTTGTAAAGCTGCTGAAAGTTTACTTCGGTAAGGATTCCATGAGCGGAGTTCTTTACCATTCTTTTTAATAATTCTTTCGTTATAAACTTTAGTTCCTCTTAACGGGTTTAACGTAAAAAACTGGCTTTTATCTTTAAATACTCCCGCAATATCTGTTTTTTTCATCTTTCAAAGGTATCTAATCATTTGTTTGATAAATGTTTTGTCGAAATCTTTTACTATATAAATTATATTTCCATGTCTGGGAAAATTTATGATAAAAAGATCACCACTATATAATATTCAGAAGGACATCGGGGCAAAGTTTACTAATTTTGCAGATTTTGAAATGCCTATCCAGTACTCTTCAATAAGAGATGAGCATATGGCTGTTCGAAAATCAGTCGGACTTTTTGATGTATCTCATATGAACAATACTTGGATTGAAGGTAAAGAAGCAGAAAAACTAATAACTCTTACAACAATTGAAGACGCCTCTCGCATTCCTGATAAAAAAAGCCAGTATACTGCAATTTTGCGCGAGGATGGAACAATAATCGATGATACAATTTTTTTGCATCTTGATGATAAATATATGATGATGCCAAATGCCGGGATGGGAGATATTGTTACAAATTGGCTTAATCAAAAGGCAGAAGAAAAGGACATTTGTGCTTCTACTGAGAATGTATCAGATGATTTTGCAATATTTGCAGTACAAGGACCAAAGTCACGTGACACTCTTCAAAAACTCACCAATACCGATCTTAAAACAGTTGGATTCTTTGGATGTCAGTATATTGATATTGCAGGTATACCCTGTATAATATCTCACACAGGATATACGGGTGAGCTTGGTTTTGAGCTAAACATTAAAATCAAAAATGCCGAGAGGATATGGGATGAAATTATGAAGGCAGGTCAAGAGTTTGAAATTAAACCAATAGGACTTGGTGCCCGTGATACCCTTCGTCTGGAGAAATGTTTCCTGCTTGCAGGTAATGAGTTTGAAGGTGGCCGAACACCCCTTGAAGCAACAATGGGTTGGGCTATAAACTGGGATCATGATTTCATTGGAAAAACTGCTCTTTTAAAACAAAAAGAAAAAGAGGATTACCAAAGACTAACCTGCCTTGTATGTGAAGAAAAAGGTATACCTCGCAATGGTTGTGAAATTCAAAAAACAGGCAAAAAAGTAGGAATAGTTACCAGTGGAACACTTTCACCCTGCCTAAACAAAGGTATCGCTATGGGATATGTTCACTCAGAATATCGTGATAAAGACAGTACTCTAGACATAATGATACGCGATAAACCTATAAAAACAAAAGTTGTAAAACCACCATTTGTTCCAAAAAACTGGCGTGAGGAAAACTAAGCAAAATATTTAAAACAAGTTTAAAAATAACAGGATTTGATAAATATGAGTAAAGAAGTAAAAGATGATTTGAAATATACTGACACACATGAATGGGTTAAACTTGGCAATAGCACTGCAAAGATAGGAATTACAGATCATGCACAATCAGAGCTTACAGATATTGTTTTTGTTGAGCTTCCTCAAGTTGGAAAAGAAATAAAAAAAGGCGACGAGCTCTGTGTTGTAGAATCTGTAAAGTCAGTATCAGAGATTTACTCACCGCTAAGCGGCAAGATAACTAAAATAAATGAAAGCCTTGAGGATTCACCGGAAACAATAAACAGTAGCCCTTATGATCAAGGATGGCTTGTTGAAATAGAATTAGATGATAAATCAGAAATAGAAACACTTCTAGAAGCGGCCTCTTATAAAAAATTAATCTAATATTTTCTCCTTATTTACAGGAGAAAAAAATTGCGGTTATTTTTTTTCCGAAACTATTTTATATTGTTTAATGTATTCAAAGCTTAGGCGGAGAGATGGGATTGCAAAGATTAACAATTAAATAGTTTTTTTAATTGCGGTGTTTAACACCTCCGCCGCCTCCCCCATTTACTTTTTAGCGTAAACATTATCTTTAATAATGTTTACTTGCTTTACGAAGTTGATTCTATGAAACTATTACTGATTCACAGCGATTATATTGAATATCAGGTTAAAGAAAAAGCAATAAAAACACCTGAGGAAACAGACCTAAAAACCGATAGATTTGAAGAGGCGTTAACTGCATTTACAGCAGTTGAAAAAATCGATGAGAAATCTTCTAGTCAAGCAGTGAAGCAGGCTGTTGCTGAAATTGTAGAGACTGCAGAGAAATTAAAAGTTAAAAACATCATGCTTTATCCTTATGCTCATTTATCTTCAGATTTAGCAAGTCCAAAAAAAGCTCAAGAAATTTTAATTGAAATAGAATATGAACTAAGACAAAAGAATTTTAACGTCAAACGTTCACCTTTCGGCTGGTATAAATCATTTAAAATTTCTTGTAAAGGTCATCCCCTGTCAGAACTTTCCAGAGAAATAATACCTGTAGGGGAAGAAACAGAATCCTTAAAACAAGAACGAAAACTTAGCTCTTATTGGTATATATTAACAGAAGATGGAACACTGCATGATATTGGGGAATTTAATTTCAAAGGTAATGAAAATCTAAAGAAGTTTTCATTTTATGAAAAAGAAAAATCAAGAGCGGTAAAAGGCGAACCTGCCCATGTTACCCTTATGAAAAAACTAGAAATAGCAGATTACGAGCCAGCATCTGATGGCGGAAACATGAGGTTTTATCCAAAGGGAAGATTTGTTAAAAAATTAATAGAGGAATATGTAACAAAAAGAGTAGTTGAATATGGTGGTCTTGAAGTAGAAACCCCTATTATGTATGATATGGATCATCCGACACTTTCAAAATATTTACAAAGGTTTCCTGCAAGACAG
>CAZKUB010000039.1:0-3778 GCA_964555835.1 uncultured Thermoplasmatales archaeon | reverse complement strand
CGCCTTGTTTTATCAAAGCTTTTAGCAATAGAATCCCATGTTTTCTCAGATTCAGATATGTGCTCTTTTTTCATTTTATTCATAATAACGAGTATAAAGTATTCTTTTTAATTTTTATTCTATATATATCGCAGGTCTAAGAGGTGTGGCAAAACGAATTTTACTTTCAGGGTCATATATATCTTTATCATCTGCACTAAAAACTTTAAACTTGCAAGAAAACAACTTCTCAAGATATTCCTCTGCCGATAAAAGATATTCTTTTTCATTTATATCTGCAGTGTATTTCTCCTTGTCGGATTCACTTAGTTTTTTTATTTCACCTTGTATTTTTCCCGCGAAGGCGGATACTTGTTTTGCTATTTGTTTCATTGAATCATCAGACAGTATCTCTTTCATTAAAACACTCATTTCAAGTTTTTTTTGTTTTGAAAGAGCTATTGCTTTTTTGTAAATTTTTTGTTTCCAAGCAGGGGATGTATAAATATAGACCCTCTTTGGTTTGATTTTTGTCACTTTTAAAATCTCTGATATATCCTGTATTACTTTTTGAACTAAGTATTCACCCACCTCTGCTGTTTTAGATATAACATGTTCTTTATACTCAGGGTATTTTTCATTTGAAACAAGATTTTTACCGTTTTTTAAAGACCATAATTCTTCTGCAAGATGCGGTGTTACAGGCGTCATAAGTTTAATCCATGTTTTAACATAGTTTTCAACTACTTTTTTATTTTCTCCTCCTCGTTTGATATACCATTGTATGTTTTTTTGACATTCAAAAAAAATCTCATTAGTTGCAACTCTTAAATCAAATGTTTCAAATGCATCAGTTGTTTTTTTTATTATTCTCTGTATACTTGCCTGTAGCCAAAGATCAAGATTTTCATCTTTTTTATCTTTTGTTTTTTGTATTTGTTGAATTTGTTTGAATATATTTGCAACCCTTTTTTTATATTTTGTAACAGCTTCTTTATCCCATTCTATATCTACAAATGGAGAGCCTACATGCGAGTAATACAAACGCATTGCGTCCACCCCATATTTTGAGGTTGCATCTGTGATATGCTCAGCTCCGCCTTTTGCTTTGCTGATTTTTTCTTTTCCTTTCTGTGTGACCCACCAGTGTACAAAAAGACCCTGTGGCCTTTTGCTCTCAGGCATTATTGCTACATGGTTCATTAAAAAAACTGGGAAATGAACTGTTTTATGTTCTTTTCCACCAAGGTTTATATCCACGGGGTACCAGTAGTCAAAATCTTCTTTGATTTTTTCCCATAAAGAATCCTTGGCTTTACCTATTCCTAAGAAAACATAGTCAAAAAAATCTAAACTCATGTCATCTGGTTTTAACTCTTTTGAGTTTACATATTTAGATATAATATAATAAGCAGGGTACAACGTTGAATCAGATATCGGCTCTATTATCCATCCTTTTTTAAATGGAAATTCTGTTCCAAGCCATGAGCCTTTCCTGATACATGCTCTATCGTCAAACCAGTCAAGTATGCCAGGGAGCTCGTTTTTGTATTCTACGGGTGATATATTCATATATTCTACATGCTCTTTTGTCTCCTTGGTGAGTTGGTAATCACTGTATCTTATGAACCATTGATCAGGAATTTGTTTTAGTAATACTTTTTTCGAGCATCTGCAAACTACTTCTTCTGAGAATTCTCTTATGACTTCTGCATTGTTTTGAGCTATAAGCTCATTTTTCACCGAGTCTTTAATCTCTGATACTTTTATACCTTTATATTGTCCACAGTTTTCATTTAAAAAACCTTTATGAAATTCTTGTTTGTATACCTCTTCTGTTGCTTGGTCTAGTTTTTCTATTTCTTTTTGACTTTTTATCCCTAGTTTTTCAGATTCTTCTTTTGCAGGATTATTTTTGTATCCTTTTACGTTTATTATTTGTATAGGTTTGATGTTTTCACCAGAGTCAACCAGGGCAATCCAATCATATGGTGCATGTGCCGGAACACTCATAACAACACCTGTGGCAACATTTGGATCTGCGAAAAGACCTGAAAGAATTGGTATTTCTCTGTTTATCATGGGTATTATACATTTTTTTCCAATAAGCTTTTTTCCAGGGATTTTTTCATTAAGATTTTTTACATTATCTATCTGATATGATATTTTTTCAAATGATTGTTCAGATAATATCCATGTTTCATCTTTTACTTTTACTTTCACATATTCAACATTTGGGTTTACCCACATATTTGTAACACCAAATATTGTCTCAGGCCGTAGTGTTGCTGCTGGAAGAATACTTCCATCATCCATTTTAAATTTTATTGCAGTAAACTCCATTATTTCTGCAGAGCCACCTTTAGAAATATCTGTTTCTGATTTATCTACAGCTACTGGTCCACAATTTGGACAAAATGGTGCAAAATGTGGTTTTATAACAAGAAGATTTTTTTCTTTTAGTTTATAAAACTGCCATTTGATGAATTTTTTGTATCCTTCAGATATCGTACTCATTATTCTAGTGTAATCAATTAAAAAACCAAATTTTTGCCAGTATTCCTTTACATATACTTCTGAGAAATAATCTACTACTTTTTTCGGATCTTTAAGTGTTTTTATAAAATTATCAGAAAGACCATATTCTTTTAATGCTTTAAGTGTGAGCGGTTCTTTTCTTTCAACTTTTTTTGCAAAACCTACTGAAGGAATTCCTGAGGCATGAAAGCCTGCAGGATATAAAACATCATATCCGGTCATTCTTTTATAACGGGCAATTATATCACAGTAAGTAAAACCTCTCATATGTCCTACGTGAAGATATCCTGAGACTCCAGGGTATGCAAAGTGTATGAAAAATTTTTTGTTGTTTTGCTTTTGCGATTCAAATATTTTTTCTTCATACCACTTCTTTTGCCATTTTTGTTCCACTTGGTTATAACTATATGTATTTAATATCATGATGCTGTTCCGTCTAGGCAATGATTATGATTTATTTAATGGTTTTTCCCATATCTGGTATAATGTCATTTAAAACAATCTTACACAAAACATTTAAATAATAGTAATTACAGAGTATAACTTAGAAGGTGTTGAGAAAAATGAAAATTGTAAGTGAAGTAAAAACCCATCAAGAACTCAATGAAATTAAATCTGTAATGGAAATTTTCATAGTGAACAGCAGAATTAGAGAAATTACACGAGATTTGTAAAAATATTTTTTACTTTTACTCTTCTTCTGGCTCTTCATTAGAAGAGTTATCTTTGTTGGGAATGACTCTTTTTAATTTATTCAATTTCCTTAAACTGGATTTTACTTTAGATAATTTAGAACTCTTTGCATCTGTATCACTTGTTTCTTTTTTTTCACTTTTTTTTATGGGTAAAAGTTTTTTAAAACTAAATTTATCTTTTGACTTAACATCATCTTTTTTGACTTTTGATTGTTTTAAATCTAAATTTACAAGATTTCCTTTTTCATTAAAACCAATTTTAAACGTTGTAGGAGTCTTAGGTTTTGATTCTTTCTTCTTTTTTTTCCTTAAATAACTTTTTTTCTTTTTCTTAGGTTTTTCTGATAAAAAATCTTCATGTTGTTTACTTTTTTCATCTTCATGTTTAATCTCAATCAAATCCTGTTCTTGTGCAAGCTCTCTATCAATAAAAGGATTAATCTCTGCATCAAAATCTACAAAATTACTTTCATAATTTTTTATCTCATCTATAATCCGAAGAATTTCAGAATGATTTTTTATATCTGAATGAGAAATGTCTTTAAAATCTGAATCCTTCATCTATC
>CAZKUB010000038.1:0-8894 GCA_964555835.1 uncultured Thermoplasmatales archaeon | reverse complement strand
ATGTTTCGGGCAGTTCTTAATGGCTCACGATGCAACTATATCCTATAAGGATTTACCTTTGAAAGTATATGAGCTTACAAAATACTCATTCAGAAGAGAGCAATCAGGTGAGCTTACGGGTCTTATAAGACTTAGGGCATTTACTATGCCTGACGTTCATGCATTTACCTCTGATTTAGATATGGCTATGGATGAATTCAAGGTAAGATATGATTTATGTCTCTCTGTATTAGATAAAATCGGTATAGAAAAAACAGATATTGAAATGGCACTGAGAACGACAAAAGATTTCTATGAAAAAAATAAAAACTTTATCACAGATCTTGTTAAAAAACTTGGAAAACCAATTTTACTTGAGATGTGGGATGAAAGAATATTTTATTTTATTTTAAAATATGAATTTAACTTTGTTGATATGTCGGAAAAAGCATCAGCGTTAAGCACAGATCAAATCGATATAGAAAACGGAGAAAGATACGATATAAAATTCACAGATAAAGATGGAGGATACAAACATCCTTTAATTCTTCACTGTAGTCCTTCAGGTGCAATTGAGCGGGTAATATATGCATTACTTGAAAAGGAAGCAATAAAGATGAGCAAAGGACAAAAACCTATGCTTCCAGTCTGGCTTTCACCGACTCAGATAAGATTTATTCCAGTAGGCAGTGATTTTGTACAAACATGTGAAAAATTCATTGAAGAATTTAACAAAAAATCACCATATATCCATATTAGAGCAGATATCGATGACAGGGAGCAAAGTGTTGGTCGGAAGATAAGAGATGCAGAGCAAGAATGGGTGCCGATAATTGTTGTTGTCGGTGAAAAAGAAAGTAAAAGTAAAACATTTACACCACGTTTCAGAGTAAATATAATAGGAGAAGAAAATTGTTCGTATACGCTTGATGAGCTGTATAATTTAATTTGTGGTATCATATCTGATTTTCCACAGTATAAAATACCATTATCTATTAATATGTCAAAAAGGCCAAAGTTCAAATAATAAAAGTTTATAATTAGGAGCTTCCCTATGATAAAGATAAATGAAATACAAAAGCTGGTAAATTCTTACAATCCGGATGAAATTACTATTGGTGTTTTGGGCGGACACTCTGCTTTAGATGTTTGCCACGGTGCAAAAAAACACGGGTTTAAAACAATTGCAGTATGTCAAAAAGGTCGTGAAAAGACATTTACAAAATACTATAAAACCCGCGAGGGGAAAGGATGTATCGATGAAACAATTGTTCTTGATAGATTCTCAGATATAACAAAGCCAAAAATACAAGAAGAACTGCGTTCTAAAAATACGATATTTATCCATAACCGTTATTTCTGGGTTTATTTTGATTTCAAAGACATTGAAAACAACTTCAAAATACCAATATATGGAACACGTTCAATGCTAAAACTTGAGGAGCGAGATGTTCCAAAAAATCAATATTATCTATTGGAAAAAGCAGGTATTCGCTTTCCAAAGATATACAATAGCCCAAAAGATATAAATAAACTTGTAATTGTAAAGGTAAATGAGGCAATTCGTGGTTACGAGCGTGCTTTTTTCTATGCAACAAATTATTATGATTACAAGAAGAAATCTGAGGATATGCTTAAAAAGAAAATAATTACTAAAGAATCACTAGATAAAGCTGTAATTGAAGAATATATTGTTGGTGCACAAATTAATTTTAATTATTTCTATAGTGTAATTGATGATGAGTTAGAGCTTATGGGTACAGATACACGTCGTCAAACAAACCTTGATGGTCTTATTAGACTTCCTGCTGATGAGCAACTTGAAGTTCTTAAATATCTAAAACCCAAGATGATTGAAACAGGCCATATAGCCGCAACAACCAAAGAAAGCATCATTGAAAAAATATTTATTCTTGGCGAAAAATTTGTAAAAACAACACAAAATGAAGTACCACCTGGAATAATTGGCCCTTTTGCCTTGCAGGGTGCAATAGCCGCAGATGAGGGCAAAGAAGAAATGGTTGTATTCGACGTTTCCATGAGGATACCTGGAAGCCCTCTTACTCGTTTTACGCCTCATTCTGGTTATCTTTATAGCAAATCAATTTCATACGGCGAAAGAATTGCAATGGAGATTAAAAAAGCAATAAAACAGGACAGAATTAAAGAAGTTGTAAGCTAGTTTCTCGGAAATTTTTAGCATTATTAAATTTTTTTTAAGCTACAAAATCAAATACAAAGAAATAGCGCCCATGATTATAGGCTGATGACTAAAATAAATAACAAGAGAATGTCTGCCAAGAACTGAAACAAAAAAACTAGGTCGACTATGAATAATATGAGGAACTCTAAACTGTCGTACATTACCCTTATACAAAATATTACCTAGCCCCAGTCCAAATAATACAATACCAAACCATGGAAGAATTGGGAAATAATCAAGAGTATACTGCCAAATATTGGGTTGATAAAACCCAAGAATAAAATGAGCATGCGAAGGATTATATATATGATACTGGCGTATAAAAAAACCAATAATGATGATAGGTATTGAAAGCAATAGATTTGATTTTCTCAAATGCAAAAAAGGTATACTAAGAATAATAGATAAACCAATGCAATGAAGAACTCCAAATAATACTGGTCTTTCTGGAATAACAAGAAATGTTACAAAATTAATAAATAAACCAAGAGTGAAAATCCATATGCCATGCGATAAAATTTTTTTATATGTCACTTTAGAAAGAATTTTTTCTTTATTACTTTGAACTGATAAATTAATTCCAACAAGAGTAAAGAACAGCAATTGAAACGTAATATTTGTAGTATACATCCCTCTATTTAATTCAAGAATACCAAAATAATCTAAATCCCACAGTAAATGAAAAACAATCATTCCAATAATACCAAAACCTCGAAGAATATCAAGCTCAATAAATCTTTCTGACTTAGTTGTAGTGCATTCCATCTTTTAAGAGAAGTAAAAAACACTTTATAGCTTTTTTCTTTTTTTGGTTCAAATATGTTATATGCACCATGCACCGATTGTCAAATCTTCCCATTTATTTAATTTAGAAAGAATTAATCGTCTTTATTGTTTGTCGGTAATTGTAACAAATATATTTTTTCTGAAATGCATTCCTTTATCCGTTCAGGCGTGTAAACTTTCTTGTCATATGAAAAATAGAAAAGTATTGTTGATGCTTTTTGGATTCAGCCATGCTAAAAAGTCTTTTTTTAATGATTCTGCTTTTTCATAATACCTCAGCATCCGATATAATTTTTTTGATATGAAATATTTTTTACGTATTTTTTCTTTCATACATCTTTGTCTTTTTTGACCAGCACATAAGAATATGTTTTTTGGTTTTTTGCTGTGTTTTCTATCGAGTACATATCTTTAAACTTGCTTTTTTCAAACAATTCAACAATATCCTCTTTTATTCCTTTACATATTATTTTTGCATCTGATTTCATATTTTTATGTAAATGTTTTAGAACGGCTTCTATGGGCCAAACATTGACCGCTATGAAAATATAATCAAATTTTTTTACAGGATAGTTTACACCATCAGCATATTCAATTTTTATTTTATCCTTTAATCTTTTTTTTTGAATATACGATTGAGCAGTTTTAACTACTCTATGATTATTATCTATTGTTATTACTTTGGCTTTTGTTTCATCCGTAATTATCATTGCTCCGGTTGGTAGTATACCGCATCCAATAAAAAGAACTTTATCATCGGGCAATATTCTAACCATATCTAATTCCTTTAGGAACACTGTTTTCCTCCATTTGGTTAGCATCCTATAAAAAAAATTTATTTTTACTGCTAAAAGCTCTAAAAAAAGATATTCATAACACGATATCTTTCTTTTCCAGTTTGTAAAATTTGAGGATACTTTGATATTTTGATGTTCTTCCAAGGCATAATTAGTATCCCAAAACCAGTATAAAAGTATTTTTCGTGCTCCACTCTTGTTGTAATATATTTTTATATAATCCAAATATTTTTTCACAATTCATCTTAGCTAATTCTGCAGTGTCAATTAAAGAAGAAAAGATTAATATTCGCAAAATTCCGCCTTGACTACTTTTTATCTTTTAAAAATGATAAAGATAGAATTATCCCAATAAAAACAGGTATAATAATGTTAACAACAACCCCCACAAGAGAAACAGCCATACTAGTATTTCCTGCAACTCCAAATCTCCTAAAAATAGCTACAAAAATGCCTTCTCTAACACCCAAACCACCGATTGATATTGGTAACGCCAAAGAAAACGTTGCTGAAACCATATAAATCCACATAAAAGTATCAAAACCAATAATTAAGTTCAAAGATAACGCAAGAAGATAAAGTTGAATTGAAGCAATCAACCAAGCCACGATATCCAAAAAAAAAGGAAACCATAAATCCTTTAAATGAGGGATATCTTCGTAAATATCATCTATAGTTTTACCGAATTTTTGCTTATATCTTTTAGGAATAATAAATCTAATAAAAAATCTACCAATTCTACTACCAGTTTTCTTTTTCATCAATACAACAAGGATTAAAGAAGAAAATAAAAAATATATTATGATTACTGGGGGGACAATTGATAGTTCACCATCAAAAACATCAAATAAAAAAAAACAGCCTAAAACTGCTAAAAAAGCTATTGATAAGGTATACAACCATATATCAATCATACTATTTGCAAAGCATTTCCCAAAAGGCTCTTTGCTTTTTTGTTGAATTTGAAAAATTCGCATATGATATCCATATCCTCCTGGAGTTGTCATAGCATAAACTAAGTTAACAAAAGCAAGTTTTAAAACATAAAAAAAATTCACCCCAATTTTTTGTTTTTTACAGATAAAGTACCATTTGTAACTCATCAAAAGAAACCTAGGTGCTATTAAGAGAACTGCAAAAACAAAATACTCTAACTTTATTTCTCTAAGAACAGCATAAATATCCGTTAGTCCAATAGACGCTATTAGATAAACAAACAAAGCAACACCTATAAATGGAAGTAGCTTTCTGAATATCTTCCAGCGTGTCTCTTTCATATGGCAATGCTGTTATAATAAACAATTTTAACTAATTTGCTGTTTTTATCCTCTGAGATATAAAATAGATTATGTATCTTCAAGCATAGGTAGAACTTGTTTTATATATTATTTAAATAAGATAATTTTATCGGCATTTAAAACTTTTTTATAATACAATACGACGTCCATTTAGCTGTTGGATATGCACTGTTATTTATTTTTTTGATACATTCTATTTTATCTTTGTATAAGTTTATATATCCTAATACAAGTTTATCCGGTCCAGGCTGTTCGCGAACAACTATTTTACAATTGCATGGGGCGTTTTCAAAGAGATGTTCAATAATTTTGTATTTTGGGATAGAGCAACTTGAAATAATAATTGTATCAAAACCTTCAAGTGGAAAATTTATCCCATCGCCACATTTTATGTTAATTCTTTCACCAAGATTTTTTTTATAAATCATTTTTTTAGCCCAATTTGTGACGTTAGGATTTTTGTCAATACCAACAATTTTACCATTGCTTATGTCAGATAACATGATTGATGTTATGGGATATGGTCCACAACCTATATGAAGGATTTTTTTTGATCTAGAAAGTTCAAATAGTTTTATTTCACGCAAATACTCTTTTTTAATGAATTTATCATAAATTATTCCTATTTTTGGGGTTTTACATGATAAAATGTCTATGACCGTCCAAAGTAAATTTGAAAAAAGAATTTTAAGTTCATCTAATTTAGAATAAGAGTATATTGGTTTTTTCTTCAAATCATTCATTTAATTGACCACTTTTACTAAGCTAGATGTTATATAATTATTTAAAATGTTTATATAAATTATAGCTCCATAAATCTTTCTAGTATATATTTTTTTACCGGAAGCGTAAAAAAGAAATACTTAATATGGTATTCCAAGCAAAAAATGATTTTAAATATAGAAACAAGGGAACAACTTTTATTCGTGTGATAAAAATGTCAGGAGAAGGCATAGGTTTTGGAAAAGCTATTGTTTTTAATGAACATTTTGTAGTATATAACATACCTGCAATAGTTTCTGCAATAGGTAGATATACACTTGCAAAAGTAGAGCCAATAAGTAGTGCGGGTTGGAGATTAAATGACAATAGAAAAGCAACGCCAAACTACAAAGAAGATAAAATCGATCAACAGAAAGACTCGATAAATCGAATCATCAAAAAATTAGATATAGATCTTTCGAAAAATGGGGTTGAGATAACGTTAGAAGGAAATTTGTACTGCGCAAGTGGTATAGGTGCTAGTGCTGCAAGTTGCGTTGCGATTTCAAGAGCGCTTTCAGAACATTTCGAACTTGATTTTTCTGACCAAGAAATAAATGATGCAGCATATGAAGGTGAAAAAGGATATCATGGGACTCCTTCAGGAATAGATAATACTGCGTCAACTTTTGGTGGGCTTATCTGGTTTGAAAAAGGTGAAAACAATGTTATGGATAAAATAGAGCTTCATAACCATGTTGAAATTGTAATGGGAAACACTGGAAAAATAGCTGATACTACAAAAGCTGTTTCAGGCGTAAGAGAACGTAAAGAAAAAAATCCTGAAAAATACAAACCGATTTTTAACCGTGCTGAAAACATAGCATATCTTGCAAAAAATGCTTTTCAGAATGAAGATTACAAAGAGCTTGGAAAACTTATGAATGAAAATCATAAACTTTTGCAGCAAATAGAAGTATCCAGTCGTGAACTTGATTTCTTAGTAAAACTTGCACGAGACAATGGCGCTTATGGTGCAAAACTTACAGGCGGGGGACTTGGAGGAAACATAATAGCTTTGACCCCGGGACGAGATTTGCAGGAAGAAGTTGCAACCGCAATTGAAAAAGAAGGATTCCAAACACTTAAAACAGTCATTGGTGTTAAAAGAAGTGGATAAATAAAAAAATATTGGGAGGTTTTAAATTGAAACTTCGACCTTTTCTTACTAAACTCGAGGAAGAAAAAAAACTTATTCGTATTAAAAAAGAAGTAAGCATACAAAAAGAAATTGCAAATATAATTTATTCTTTAGATGAAAAACCAGTAATTTTTGAAAATGTTAAAGGATATGATTTCCCTGTTTTTGCAGGAATTACAAGTAACAGAGACATAATTGCAGAAGGCTTAGAAACTACAAAGGATAAACTTTTGTTTAAACTAGTTGATGCGCTTAGAAAGCCAAAAGAACCTGAAATAATCAAGAAAGCCCCATGCCAGGAGGTCATATTAAAAGATCCTGATCTTTCAAAACTTCCAATTCTTTATCATCTGGATGGCGATGGCGGAAGATATGGATCTGCAACAGTTGCAACTATCAAAGACCCAGATACAGGCAGGAATGTTTCATATCATCGTCTTATGCAGATAGGTAAAAACAAATTTACTGCACGTCTCATTGCAAAAAGACAAACCCGTAATACTTATGATAAACTTGAGGAAGACCTTGAAATGGCAGTATGTATCGGTAATTCTGTATCGGTTATGGTTGCAGCATCTTTAGGTCCGCCCTCTGGAGTGGATGAATTTTCTATTGCAAATGCACTTGATGAAACAAAACTTGTAAAATGTGTAACAAAAGACCTTGAAGTACCAGCAGAGTCAGAGTTTGTGCTTGAAGGAAGACTTACAAAGGAATTAGATAAAGAAGGTCCTTTTGTTGACCTAACTGAGACAAGAGATTTTGAGAGGCAGGAGCCAGTATTTGTTGTAGATTGTATCACTCATAGGAAAGATGCTATGTATCAGGCTTTAATACCTGGACGTCTTGAACATAAAACATTAATGGGAATGCCAAAGGAGCCTACAATCTATGACGAAGTTTCAAAGGTTGTAGACTGCAGAAACGTTCTTGTAACTCTTGGCGGTGGCTCATGGCTTCATGGAATAGTTCAGATAAAAAAGAAAAACCCAGATGATGGTAAAAAAGCAATTGATGCTGCATTTAACGGTCATAAGAGTATGAAGCATGTAATAATTATCGATGAGGATGTTGATATTTATAGTGGTAATGATGTTGAGTGGGGTATTGCCACACGTTTCCAAGGTGACAAAGATTTGGTAGTTAAACCTGATCAGCCGGGTAGTAGCCTTGATCCTTCATCAAAGCAAGAACCTGGTAAAAAAGCATTAACCTGCAAAGTTGGTGTTGATGCAACAATTCCTTTTGATGTTGATAAGAAAAAATATGAAATTGTAAAATACAAAAAAGTGGATGTCGATGATTACATCAGGTAAAGGAAAATATAAGGTTTTTCTTAAGAAAAAAGAACTCGGTGATGATCTTATTTTTATTCTTGGTGGTGGTGAAAAATCTCATATTGGTGGCGCGGTAATATGTGTGCCCGGCGAAAAGCCGCATATTTTAACTTATGAAAATCATCATGACTACATTGTTTTAACGCCGATTGCCGAAGCTGCTTGCAAAAAATATAATAAAATAGTTGTTGCAATTGGTGGTATACACATTGATAATGCTACAAAAGAAGAAATAGAGCTTATCGTAAATAACTGTAAGGAGTTAGTAAAATGTATCTAACAAAAGAAGAAGAAAAAATTCTAAATGGTGAACAAGGTGAAGTAAAGCAACGAATGTTTAGACTTTTAGTAAACCTTGGTGATATTTATGGTGCTGATAAAATGATAACTGTCGGTTCTGTACAGGTTGCAGGAGTGTCATATAAATCCATAGGTGATCCTGGAACAGAGTTTCTTGAAGATATGGCCTCAAAGAATACAAAAGTCAAAGTTTTAACATATTTGAACCCTGCAGGTATGGATTTGGAAAATTGGAAAGAATATGGTTTTCCAATTTTCCAAATCCATACCTGCAGGTAGGCCAATTAAGGT
>CAZKUB010000037.1:0-2636 GCA_964555835.1 uncultured Thermoplasmatales archaeon | reverse complement strand
ATATTATTTTAAAAAAATAATACCTATCTAAATACCCCCTCTAAAGTACCTCTTCTCAGTCCCATTACCTTTATTTTTGCAGTTTTACATCATATTCTGATATATTTGTAATGCTTCTAATCAATTTTAGTCTTGAACTAAATTGCATAAAATGTGTAAGTACTTTTTTCAAAAATTTTTAATTTTTTTTATAACATAATAAATCGTTGATTTTTAAGCTGTTTCAATGCGAATATTAATAATATTCCTCTAGATTACAGTCAACCACTTTGGGGGTAAAAAATGGTTGATAAAAAAGTTATTGAAAAGATTTTTTCAGAAGAATTAAGTTGGATAAAAGATAAAAAACTAAAAGAACAAGTTATAGACGTCTGGAGAACTGCAGCTGAAAGAGCAGGTTGGAAAACATTTGAAAAAGTACCATTTACACTTCTTTTTGAAAACTCAGGAAAACTTACAGATCATACAAAGCGTATGACCCGTCTAGTAAAAGCAGTTTATGATAATAGAGATGAAGATATCAATCTAGATTACTTAATTGCAGGGGCGCTTCTACATGATGTTGGAAAGCTATTGGAATACAAAATAGTTAACGGAAAAGTAGTAAAAAGCAAGTATGGACAAAGATTCCGCCATCCAGTATCCGGTGCTCTTCTTGCACAAGAACTAGGTCTTCCTGAAGAAATAGTCTTAATAATTTATGCACATAGTCATGAAGGAGAAAAATGTGAACGTACCGCTGAGTCATACATCGTTCACTACTGTGATTTTATTGATTTTAGAATCCGTAAAGGACTGGTGTAAAAAAGTTGAAAGTAACAAATGCCGCTGGAAGAAAAATTGAAACAGAACTGGATAACCGGAAATTTATACCGTTTTCAGGTGGAAAAAAAAACAATGGCGACTCTAAACTTGTAAAAAGCTTAGAGGAGGCGTTAAAAAAATGTGGTCTTAAAAACAAAATGACTGTTTCTTTTCATCATCAATTACGAAATGGAGATTTTGTAGTAAATCAAACATTGGAATCAATAAAAGACTACGGAATAAAAGATATCCGACTCGCACAAACTGCAATGTTTGGAGTACATGAGCCTATAATAGACTACATAAAAGAAGGGATTATAACAAGAATTGAAGGAAGCATCAATGGAGTAGTCGGGGATTTTATATCTAAAAATAATCCTTTGAAAGCACCAGTGATTCTCAGAAGTCACGGTGGACGATGGGCTGCTGTAAAAAAAGGTGAACTTCATCCCAATATTGCAGTTATTACAGCATCTGCTGCAGATATCAGAGGAAACGCAACAGGTATTATCGGAAAAAGTGCTTTTGGAAATATTGCTTATTCTCAGGTTGATGCATGGCATGCTGATAAGGTAATAATTGTTACTGATAATCTGGTAGATTACCCGTGTCCATATCGAGAAATTTATGAGGGACTTGTAGACCATGTAGTAGTTTTAGACAGGATTGGCGATCCTCAAAAAATAGTTAGTGGATCATTAAAAGTTACTGATGACCCCGTGAAGTTAGAAATAGGTAAAGCATGTGTTGATCTTATGGATGCGGCAGGTATCATAAGAAAAGATATGATTTTTCAAGCAGGCGCTGGTGGAATTTCACTTGCGGCATTAAAATACTTGGGTGAAAGATTAAAAGAAAAAAACTTGGTTGCAGCATGCTCCACTGGAGGATGCACAGAGTTTATTGTAAATATGTACAAAGAAGGATTTTTAAAACAAGTAAATACATGTCAGTGTTTTGATACCGTTGCTGTAGATTTTGTCAAAAACCATTTAGAATCCCAGTCCACTATTGGAGAATACTCCGATCCTACAATGAAAGGCAGAAATACTGACAGACTTGACACAGTTGTTTTAGGGGCAACTGAAGTTGATATTGATTTTAATGTAAATGTAAACACACATAGCGATGGACGAATGCTACATGGAATAGGTGGCCATCAGGACGTATCAGCTGCTGCAAATCTTACGATTATAACTGCTCCTGTTTTTAGAAAAAACAATCCAATTGTCTTAGAGGAGGTAACAACAATTTCAACACCGGGGGATGTAATAGACGCAATTGTAACAAATCAAGGAATTGCAATAAATCCTAAAAGAACAGATTTGATTGAAAAACTAAAAGGAAAAATAGATTTAGTATCAATTGAACAGCTGAAAGAAATAGCCTATGATGAAACAGGTGGCCCACAAAAACCAAATCTGGGAAAAGAAATCATTGGTATGACTAAATATTTTGATGGAACAGTTCTTGATGATATATACCAGGTTTTATAAACGAGGTTTTAAAAATGCAATGGAAAAGTAAAATAACAAAAGTAGAGGCTAATCATCTAGTAACAAAAGGATATCGTCAAGAGGATTTAATCGGAAATATACCTTTTCCAAATGTTGTTTATTTACTCTTGAAAGATAAGCTGCCAACAGAAGAACATGCAAAGATGATAGATGCGATTCTTACTGCCTGTATCGATCATGGTGTTACACCGCCAACAGCAATGGCTGCAAGAACTGTAGCCTCTGGAGGAGTACCACTTCCAACAGCCGTTGCTGCAGGAATACTAGCTATAGGTGATGCACATGGCGGGGCAATTGAAAAAGGTGCAAAGTTTT
>CAZKUB010000036.1:0-3171 GCA_964555835.1 uncultured Thermoplasmatales archaeon | reverse complement strand
GCAATATCTGATTTTTTCTTTGCAGTAATAGATACTACATGTGCATTAAGGTTATGTGCAATTTCTGCAGTCATTACTGCAGGAATTGTTTCACCAGAGCCTGATACTATTATCACAAGATCTCCTTTTTGTACAGGTGCTGTGATTGTCTCCCCTATTACAAATGTTTGAAAACCAAGGTGTACCAATCTTATTGCAAATGCTTTTGCAACAAGACCTGATCTTCCTGCACCATATAAAAAAATTCTTTGAGATTTTAAAAAAAGTTTTTTTATGCTTTTTATATCTTCTGAATCAATTTTGTTTAATATCTCGCCAATTTTTTTATGGATATAGTTTAAAGAATGCTCAAAAACAGTTTTTTCATTCATAAAATCTCCGAGAAATCCCTATAATCTGCTTCTTCATTACCTGTTCTTTTCATTATTGCTTTTTCAACTTGTAGTCTAAGATACACGGCATCATGCTCCAATAATGGTGATTCAGAGATAAACGTAACATCATATCTGTTATCTAAAATTACTTCTATAAGAGGGGCTACAGGCATGTCTCCTTTTTTAATTGGTACATGATAATACTCATTGCCATTTTCGTACATTACTCCAGTAAGATGTATAAGATAATGATCGAGTTTTAACGGTTTAAGCTTTTCAAATATTTCTTCAAAATCCTCGCGTTTTTTAAGACCGCCGTTTAAACGAGCATGGATGTGACCGAGTCCTATCGCAGGAATTACTCCATTTACATTTGTACAAATCTCGATTATTTCATCTAGGCTTCCAAAAACTTTTTGTTTACCCATAGTTTCAAGTGCAATTTTCGCATTAATTTTTTCTTTTTTTAATAAGCCCTGGAGTTTTTTTATGTTTTTAATCATTTTTTTCATGGTTTTTTTTTCACTTTCTTCACCATAGTATCCTGGATGAACCACAACATATCTTGCATTCATTTTATCTGCAAGATTTGCCGAGTACATAATTTTTTCAAAGGAAATATCAGTTTCTTCTTTTGTACCTGCAAGATTTATATAATAAGGTGCATGAACATGAAGTTCTATATCAAAATCTTTTGAGTAATTTTTTATAAAATCCGCTTCTTCATCTTTCATTACATAAAGTCCACGTACAAATTGTATTTCCATTGCGTTTAAATCAAGGATTTCTTTTGTATATACTAGTCCATCTTTATTTGTACGTCCTTTACATGAAAGAGGTATTCCCGCTTGACCAATTCTAATCATAATTTTTTCCTCCTATATTAAACTTATTTTCTTAACAAAGAATTTAAAAAATTACAGAAAAACACTAGGCTATTTCTTCAAGACGGCTCATTATATTCCAGATTAATGTTCTACCATGCAGTGGAATGTTTGGGTCGTTTGCCATTTCATCTAATCGTGATGAAGCAGTTGCAACTCTTACATCCAATGGATCTGAGTCATTTAAAAGAGTTGATTTTACCTCTTCAGCGCCTCTTCTAATATTTCTAGGGATGGAGTTATCTTCATGAAGCATATTTAAACCATCGCAAACCTGTATAATTTTATCATCGGTTGACATAGTATCACCATTCTTTGTTTTTTAGCACTGTATAATTGATTTGAATTTAAATATTTGGGATAAAATTATTATTTTTCTAAATATTCGTTATTTAATACTTGTATAATCTCTGCAGCAATGTTTTTTCCGATACCTTTTACCTTAGTTAATTCCTTTTCATCTGCATTTGCAATACATCTAATACTTCCAAAATGATTTAAAAGTCGTTTTGCAATTACTGATGAAACATTAGGTAATCCTTCTACTAAGAATTGTTGGCGTTCTTTAGTAGACATCTGTGGTTTAAAACCCCGGACTGCAACTGATTTATTTTCATCTTTTTGCTCTCTTTTTGCAATAACTTTCAATAAATCTGCAGTATCCATAGCATTTTTTGTAGTGAGAACAGGTATACCATAATCCACTGTTATAGATGCAAGACTACCATAGATTGCGTTATGGTTGATATTTCTCGTGGTAAACAAATTTTCTCCTTCAAGTATTAACACAGGTCTAGAGTATGCTTCTCTAAGCTGTGAAATTTGTTTAAAGAGTTTACCTTTTATTAGTGACTCTAAAAAATCATCAACATTTTTCCTTTCAACACCTATACGTGATGATAGAATATAATCACCTGTGTCAAGCTGCTGAGACTCTATCATAACACCTTTCTGACTAAGTTTTTTAACAACAGTCGAGCGGTATTCTCTATGATCAACTATTATTTTCAAAAGGTCTTCTTTGTTTTTTTTGTTGTAATCTGTAAGGGTCTTCTGGTTTAGATTTTCTCTTTTGTATATTGATTCAGGATCTTTGAGTTGTTTTGTAATTTTTGTCCTTAAAAGTTCAAGTTCCGATATCATCCTCTTCTCTTTTCTCTTGGCAGACCAGTAATATCCTTCATCCGGGGTACCTTTTGTAATTAGAATTATTACTCTACCGGGCATTTTACGTGCAGTTCTACCACGTCTCTGAATAAATCTTATCTCTGAGGGTATTGGCTCATAAAATATTACAAGATCTGTGGAGGGGATGTCAAGTCCTTCCTCAGCAACTGAGGTTGCAATTAAGATATTGTATGTGTCTTCTCGGAATTGTTTAATGATTTCGGCTTGTTGTTTCTGAGTAAGTCCTTTATCATTTTCCTTCAGAGCTTGACCTACAAACCTCACAGGTTTTGCATTTTTAATCTGTTCTAATGTTTTTGTAATATGTTTTGAGGTATCTCTATAATGAGTAAAAATAATTATTTTAGAAGAAGGCCTTTCACTTAATTGTTTTTTAACTATTTTTACAATTTCTTCTACTTTTGGATGTTCAACTTCCAATGATTTAGCACACGCTGCTGCTTGTATTACATCATTATCCGTTAAAATAGAGCGGGAGGCTTTCGTGCTATTTTTTGAATATGCTTCTTTGCTCATTCTTTGAAAATAATTGTTAAAAGCATTTACTCCCTGTGTTTGGATAAGCTCTAATGCATAATGTATCTTCATAGCCTCACTTTGGATAGATGCTGCCTGAAAAAGAACTTTATGAGGTTTAGGACTTCTTTGTATCTCTGTTTGAATCTTTTTCTGAGCATCAAGAAGTTTTCTTTTGTTTATCAAAGTAATAGATGCAGAATCTATCA